>JAEULC010000118.1 GCA_016792605.1 Rhodospirillales bacterium | reverse complement strand
GAGCTTTTCCTGCACGCCGCGGTCGGACGCACTGAACAGCACGCAGTCGGCGCCCGGCTCGTGGTGGTGGCGCATCCAGCTCGGCACCACGAACACGTCGCGCGGCCCCCAGTCGAAGACCTGGTCGCCGATGGTCGTCCGCCCCTTGCCCTCGACACAGACATAGACCGTGCTGTCGGTCGATCGGTAGGGCTGGGTCGTGAAGCCCTGGGGCAGGAGCTGGATGAAGGTGGCGATGGTCGGGATGGCGTAGTCGCCGTTGACCGGGTTTATGTACTTCATCTTGAGCCCGTGCCAGGGGCTCCATTCCTCGCGCTTGCGCATCTGCTCCAGCGCCGCACGCGTCCGGTCGTAGGGGTAGTTGAAGACCGGCGAGCCGGCATGGCCGTGGCTGCCCTCGACCGGCAGCAGGTTGCTGCCGTAGCGCGCCAGCGAATCGCCCTGCGGCCGTTCCTCGGGCCGGGCCTCGTCGCTCCCCGTCGCCTCGCGGAAGCTCGCCTCGAAGAATTGCAGCATCGGGATGTCCAGCACGTCGAGCCACACGGTCGGCCCGTCGCCATGGCTGCCATGGTCGTGCCAGGCCCAGGAGGGCGTGATGACGAAGTCGCCGGGATGCATGGTCGTGCGCTCGCCGCCGACGCCGGTATAGGCGCGCTCGCCCTCGATCACGAAGCGCAGCGCCGTTTGGGTGTGCCGGTGCGGCGGCGCGATCTCACCGGGCAGGATCACCTGCAGGCCCGCATAGAGGCTGCGGGTGATGCAGGACTGGCCGGGCAGGGCCGGGTTCTCCAGCACCAGCACGCGACGCTCGGCCTCCTTGGCGGTGATCAGCGCGGCCGAGCGCATCAGGTAGGGCCGGATGTCGGCGTAGCGCCAGCGATGCGGCTTGAGCACGGTGCGCGGCTCGGGCGTCACCAGCGCGCCCAGCACCTCCCACAGCGGCGCCAGGTGCGACGGCGCGATCTCGTCGTAGAAGGCGCGGCGATCGGGCATCAGATTGTGCTTCGGCGACGGGCTGGTGGCGGGCTTGGTCATGGGCCCTGTTCCTGTATGCTTGCGTTTCCTCTCGGATGCCCAAGCGTAGCGGGCGCCGGAGATGCACACAAGCAAGCCGGATAATCGGGGGATATAGCATGGCCAAGGAATTCGAGGGCAAGATCGCCCTGGTGACCGGTGGCAGCCGCGGGATCGGGCGGGCGATCGGCGCCGCCTTCGCACGCGAGGGCGCCCAGACGGTGCTGGTAGCGACTTCCGAAAAGAACCTCGCCGCCGCGGCCGACGCCATCGCCAAGTCCGGCGCCAAGCCGCCGCTGACCATCGCGGCCGACCTGCGCCAGCCCGCGGAGTGCGAGCGCGTGTTCCAGACCGTGCGCAACAAGTTCGGCCGGCTCGACATCCTGGTGAACAACGCCGGCGCCACGCGGGCCGGCAACTTCACCGACCTCAGCGAGGAGATGTGGCAGGACGGCTTCGCGCTGAAGTTCTTCGGCTGCGTCCGCCTGTGCCGGCATTTCTGGCCGATGCTGAAGGCCGCGCAGGGCCATGTCATCAGCGTCATCGGCGGCGCGGCGCGCACGCCCGATCCGGGCTTCCTGATCGGCGGCTCGGTCAACGCCGCGATGCACAACTTCCCCAAGGGGCTCTCGGCGCTGGGCCGGCCCGACGGCGTCAACGTCAACGCCATCCTGCCCGGCATGACCGAGACCGAGCGTGTCGAGCAGCTCTTCAAGCAGCGCGCCGAAGCGGCGGGCACCACCCCCGACAAGATCCGCGAGCAGACGGTCAAGAAGGACGGGCTGAAGCGCCTGGGCCTGCCCGAGGACTCGGCCGAACTGGCGCTGTTCCTGTGCTCCGAGCGCGCCCGCCACATCCAGGGCACCGCCATCGCGGTCGACGGCGGCTCGACTGCTGGCGTTTTCTAGGGCCGGGGTGTTCTAGCCGCTACTCGCCCTCGGCGGGATCTAGCGGGACCGGCTTCACCGGGGCCTGGCCGCGCAGGCGGCCGACCTCTTCGATCGGCAGGCCGCATTCGGCGGCCACGACCTCGGCGGCGCCGGTGCCGCAGACCCGGCCCTGGCAGCGACCCATGCCGACGCGGCTGAAGGCCTTGACCCGGTTCATCTCCATCGCGCCGAGGTCGCGCATCCACTTGCGCGCCTCGCCGGCGGTGATCGCCTCGCAGCGGCAGACAATGGTGTCGTCGGCGATGGCCTTGGCCATCTCGACCGGGAAGGGGAAGGCGGCATCCATGCCGCGGCGGAAGCGGTTGAGCTTCGCCAGCGCGGCGTCGAGCGCCTGGGCGCGGGCGCGGTCGAAGGCCTGGCCGCGATCCTCGAGCAGCGCCAGGGCGGCGCGCTCGCCGGCGAGCTCGGCCGCGTCCGCGCCGCGCACCGTGGCGCCGTCGCCGCAGGCATAGACGCCCTTGACCGGCGTGCGGCCCGCTGCGTCGACCTCGGGCACGAACTGGCGTTGGCCCTGGTCGAAGCGGAAAGGCACGCCGCAGAGGTCGGCGACCTGGGATTCGGACTTGAGGCCGAAGCCGTAGCCGAGAGCGTCGCAGGCCGTGCGCTGCTCGCCGCCGCCGGAATCGCGCCAGACCAGCGCCTCGATCCCGTCCTTGCCCTCGGCCCGGAGCAGCGTCGCGCCCGAGACGCAGCGCACGCCATGCGCCCGGAGCCAGCCGACATAGTAGAGGCCCTTGGCGAAGGTCGATCCGCCCAGCACCAGGTCGGGCAGGGCCTTCACCTTGGCCGCGAAGGGCGCGGTGTCGATGACGGCTTCGACCTTGGCCCCGGCCTTGGCGTACTGGTACGCCACCAGGTAGAGCAGCGGCGACGAGCCGGCGAACACCACGCGGCTGCCGATGGCGCAGCCCTGGAACTTCAGCGCGATCTGCGCGCCGCCCAGGGTGTAGACGCCGGGCAGGGTCCAGCCGGGCATCGGCACGACCCGGTCCATGGCGCCGGTCGCCAGGACCAGCGCCGCGTAGGGCAGGGAGCCGCGCTTGTCCGTCGCGTTGTCGATGGTGTGGACGAGGCCCTCGCGGACCTCCCAGACCAGCGTGTTCGGCCGGTAGTCGATGCGGTCGCTGAGGCCGTCGAACGCCGCATGGACGGCCCGCGCCTTCGGTGCCTCGTAGCCGTAGAGATCCTCGATGGGCCGGCGGAAGCCATCGGGCTGGCGGCGGTAGATCTGGCCACCGCTCTTCGGCGCCTCGTCGATCACCACCGGCTTCACGCCGGCCTTCACCAGCGTCTCGGCGGCGCGGGTGCCGGCAGGGCCGGCGCCGATGACGACGATTGCGTTGTCGGGGGCGGTATCGCTCATGGCTTGATCCCCGTCATCACGGCCATGCCCTCGGCGACGAAGGTGGTGCAGGCCCTGACGCGCTCCCCACCGGTCATCAGCACCCAGCAGTCCTGGCAGGCGCCCATCAGGCAGAACCCGGCGCGCGGGCCCTGGTCGAACTCGTTGGCGCGGACGCGGCGGCGGTTGGTCAGGATCGCGGTGAGCAGCGTGTCGCCTTCCAGCGCGGCGGCGGGCGTGCCGTCGATCGTCAGCGACACGGGGCGGCGGTCGCGCTCGGCGAGGCGGGTGAATTGCGAAGGCATGGTGCTCGGGCGTCGGACAGGGAACGAAGGCGCCAGCTTAGCACAGGCGCCGCTGTTGTCAGCGGATGCAGCTCAGCGCGGGCGCCAGAGAATGGCGCCGGCATTGCCCAGGACGGCCGGCGTTATCACCAGGCAATACTGGTTGTTGGCGCGCAGCAGCTTGCAGGCGTTCGCGGCCACCGGCTGCTGCATCCCGGCCAGCACGGCGGTGAAGCTGTCC
>JAEULC010000108.1 GCA_016792605.1 Rhodospirillales bacterium | reverse complement strand
CCTGCGCGATCACGCCAACGCGCGCGTGCTGCTGGGCCGGGTCACCGGCGCCGACACGGAGGCGCGGACGGTGAGGGTCGAGCGCGAAGGCATGGCGCCCCGCGACATTCCGTACGACTTCCTGGTGCTCGCGACCGGGGCCCGCCACTCCTATTTCGGGCGCGACGACTGGGAGAAGGACGCGCCCGGCCTGAAGAAGATCGACGACGCCACGGCGATCCGGCGCCGAATCCTGCTGGCCTTCGAGCAGGCCGAAACGACGGACGACGCCACGGAGCGCGCGCGGCTGCTGACCTTCGTCGTCGTCGGCGCCGGACCGACCGGGGTCGAGCTTGCCGGGGCCATTGCCGAGCTGGCGCGTTACGGCATGGCGCGCGAGTTCCGCGGCTTCGACCCCGCCGCTGCGCGGATCGTGCTGGTGCAGTCCGGCGACCGCGTGCTGCCTGTATTCCCCGAGGCCCTGTCGGCAAGCGCCAAGGCGTCGCTGGAGGCGCTCGGGGTCGAGATCCGGCTGAACGGCAAGGTCACGCAGGTCGATGCGGGGGGCGTGACCCTGGGCAACGAGCGGATCGACGCGGCGACGGTGCTGTGGGCCGCGGGCGTCATCGCTTCATCGGCCGCGAAGTGGATTGCCGCCGACACCGATCGCGCGGGACGAATCAAGGTGGCCCCCGACCTCTCGGTCCCGGGCCGCGACGGCGTCTACGCGATCGGCGACACGGCCTGCGCGCTCGATGCGCGCGGCGACGCGGTGCCCGGTCTCGCGCCAGCGGCGAAGCAGGGCGGCGCTTATGTGGGCAGGCTGATCCACGCGTGGATCGTCGGCGACCGCGCCCCCGCTCCTTTCGCCTATCGTCATCGCGGCAGCCTGGCGACGATCGGCCGCAAAGCGGCGATCGCGGACTTCGGACGCCTGCGCCTCAGCGGCATGATCGCGTGGTGGCTGTGGGGCATCGTGCATGTCGCGTTCCTCGCGACTGCGCGCAGCCAGGCGGTAGTATCCCTAGAATGGCTATGGTCTTACCTGACGCTGCGGCGAAACATCCGGCTGATCACGGGCACGGACCGCCCGTGATGGCGCGCAATTCATCACGCCGCCCAGTTGAGTGACTTCGTTGAAGCGTCACAAAAACGGCGCGTCAAATTTACTTTCGCTTCACCATTTTCCCGCTAGCCTGGAACGCCTTAGAATTTCCCCGCTGTCTTTCAACCAATTTGGCAATACGCGGCGCGCCGCCGTCCACGCCGCCTAACCGCACGCACGGAGGTTTCCCGCCATGCCCGATACGCCGACCAAGAGTGCCGCCGCCTCGCTGTTCACGCGCCCGCTGACCGGCAAGGTCGCGCTGGTGACCGGCTCCACCAGCGGCATCGGCCTCGGCATCGCCCGCGCCTTCGCGATGGCCGGCGCCGACGTGGCGCTGAACGCACGCAAGGTCAGCCCGGAGACCGACAAGCTCGTGGCCGAGATCAAGGCCCAGGCCGGCACCAAGGTCGTCTGCGTCGCCGCCGACATGAGCAAGCCCGACCAGGTGAAGGCCTCGATCCCCGAGGCCGAAAAGCACCTGGGCAAGGTCGACATCATCGTCAACAACGCCGGCATCCAGCATGTCGAGCCGATCGAGACCTTCCCGGACGAGGACTGGGAGAGCGTCATCGGCATCAACCTCTCCTCGGCCTTCTACCTGACCAAGGCGGCGCTGCCCGGCATGAAGAAGCGCAAGTGGGGCCGCATCATCAACATCTCCTCGGCGCACGGCCTCGTCGCCTCGGCCTACAAGTCGGCCTATGTCGCGGCCAAGCACGGCCTGGTCGGCCTGACCAAGGTCACCGCGCTGGAGACCGCCGAGGAAGGCATCACCGCCAACGCCATTTGCCCCGGTTACGTCTGGACCCCGCTGGTCCAGAAGCAGATCCCCGAGCAGGCCAAGGCGCACAACATGTCCGAGGAAGAGGTCGTGAAGAAGGTTCTGCTGTCGAACCAGCCGAACAAGAAGTTCGCGACGGTCGAGGAGATGGGCGCGCTGGCCGTGTTCCTCTGCTCGGACGGCGGCGCCTCGATCACCGGCACCGCGATCCCGGTCGACGGCGGCTGGGTCGCGCACTGATATTCCGGACACGGGGGACACTGAATTGGCCGCCAAGAAACGTGCCGCCGCGAAGCCGGCGCGCGGACGCAAGCCCGCGCGCCCTGCCGCGCCGAAGAAGGTAACCCCGAAGCGCAGGATTGCGAGCCCGAAGCCCGCGCGTTCCGGCAAGAAGAGGATCAACCTGGCGCTCCAGGGCGGCGGCGCGCACGGCGCCTTCGCCTGGGGCGTGATCGACCGCCTGCTCGAGGACGAACGGCTGGAGATCGACGGCATCGTCGGCACGTCAGCCGGGGCGATGAACGCCGCGGTCACGGCCTATGGCCTGGCGCTCGGCGGGCCCGAGATGGCGCGGGCCAAGCTGCAGGAGTTCTGGGGGAAGATCTCCGACGCCGCCAAGAACTCGCCGCTGCAGCCCTCGATGTTCGACAAGATGATGAAGCCGGGCAGCCTCGACACCTCGCCCGGCTGGATGATGATGGACGCGCTGAGCCGCGTCATGTCGCCCTATCAGCTCAACCCGATGAACCTGAACCCGCTGCGCGACGTGCTGCATTCGGTCGTCGACTGCGAGACACTGCACAAGCAGAGCAAGGCAAAGCTGTTCATCTGCGCGTCCAACGTGCTGACGGGCAAGATCAAGGTGTTCAACGAGGGCAATGTCAGCATCGATGCGGTTCTGGCCTCGGCCTGCCTGCCGTTCATGTTCCAGGCGGTCGAGGTGGACGGCGAGTTCTACTGGGACGGCGGCTACATGGGCAATCCGCCGATCTATCCGCTGATCTACCACTGCGACTCCAACGACGTGCTGATCGTGCAGCTCAACCCGATCAGGATTCCCGAGGTGCCGAAGACCTCGCAGGCGATCCTCGACCGCATCAACACGCTGAGCTTCAACTCGTCGCTGATGCGCGAGATGCGCGCGATCAACTTCGTCACCAAGCTGATCGAGAGCGGATTCACCGACGGCGGCCGGCTGAAGCCGATGCTGATCCACACGGTCGACGCCGAGGAGGAGGTCTGCAGCCTGGGTGTCTCGTCCAAGCTGAACGCGCAGTGGGACTTCCTCAGCGGCCTCTACGAAATGGGCCGCGCGAAAGCGTCCGACTTCCTCGACAAGCATTTCGACGACATCGGCCGGCGTTCCTCGACCAACATCGAGGAAAAGTTCCTCTAGCGCCGCGCCAACCGGACACGAGCATCCCTGTGCAGGAGACGATTCGATGAATAAGAAGGAAATCCTCTCGCTCTCGGCCATGCCGGCGGCGAGCCCCTCCTACCCGCGCGGCCCGTACCGCTTCGTCGACCGCGAGTACATGATCATCATCTACGAGAGCGACCCCGACGCGATCCGACAGGCCGTGCCCGAGCCCCTGGTGCCGGACGCCTCGAACCAGGTGTTCTACGAGTGGATCCGCATGCCCGACAGCTCGGGCTTCGGCGACTACACCGAGAGCGGCGTGGTCATCCCCTGCCACTACGAGGGCCAGCCCTGCAGCTTCGTGGCGCAGATGTACCTGGACGACGAGCCGCCGATCGCCGGCGGCCGCGAGATCTGGGGCTTCCCCAAGAAATACGCGCAGCCGAAGATGGAAGTGGTCCACGACACGCTGACCGGCACGCTGGAGTACGCCGGCCAGACCGTCGCCATGGGCACGATGGGCTACAAGTTCGAGGATCAGGCGCGCGACCCGAAGCGCACCATGGCCTCGCTGCAGAAGATGCAGGTGCTCTTGAAGATGATCCCGGACGTCGACGGCAAGCTGGCGATCTGCCAGCTCGTCGCCCTGAACCTGACGGACATCACGGTCAAGGGCTCGTGGAGCTCGCCGGCCCGCCTGCACCTGATCCCGCACGTCAACGCGCCGGTCGCCGACCTGCCGATCAAGCGCATCGTCGGCGGTCGCCACTTCATCGCCGACCTGACCCTGCCCTGGGGCCGGGTGCTGCACGACTATTTGAAGTAGTCGTCCGCAGGGACCGGAACAGGGCGGGCCCTTATCGGCCCGCCCTTTTCGTTTCGGGCGCGGCGAACTTGCCCGCAAGCGTGACGAAGGCGCGCACGGCCGGCGAGAAGCGGCGTCCGGCAACGATGGCCAGGCAGATCTCGCGTTGCAGGCTTTCCTCCTGCAGCGGCCGTGTCTCGATGCCCGGCAGCATCGGCATCGACTCGGGCATGAAGGCGCAGCCCATGCCGGCCAGGATCATGCTCTGGATCCAGTCCTCGCGCTGGCTCTGGCAGCGGATGTTCATGTCGACACCGCGCTGCTCGCGGGTCTGACGGATGACGTCGCGCAACTCGCACTCCAGGCGCAGCAGGTAGTTCTCGCCCGCCATGTCGTCGAGCCGCACCGCGTTCTGCCGGGCAAAGCGATGGCCGGGCGGAAACGCCACGACGAAGCGCTCGCGGTAGAGCGGCAACAGTTCCAGGCGTTCCGGCGGATCGTCGGGCCGCGATAGGACCGCGAGATCGGTTTCCCCCGACATCAGCGCCGCCAGCACGGCCGCGGGCGTGCCGTCGCGCAGCTTGATCTGGATGCCCGGCGCCGTGCGGTAGAGATGGTCCAGCATCGCCACAAGCCGGGACGGGCCGACCGTGTACATCACGCCGAGGGTCAGCGGCGAATCGCCCAGGCTCAGGAACGCGGCGGCCTCGCGCTTGGTCCGCTCGGTCTCCGCCAGCGCCAGCGCCAGCGGCTCGCGGACCAGCCGGCCCAGCTCGGTCAGGTGGGTCTTGTTGCGCTCGCGCCGGAGCAGCTCGCCGCCCAGCTCGTCCTCCAACGCCTTGATGGCGCGAGTCAGCGCGGGCTGTGAGACGTTGCACGCCTCCGCCGCCCGTGTGAAGTTCAGGCTGTCGCACACCGCCAGGAAGTAGCGGATCTGATGCATCTCCATGCCGCCACTGTCGCCGATCCGGCCCCGATTCGCCAAGGCCCGCGACGGCGCCCGGCCGACGCCTGATGGCCGGGCCGGCGAAACGGCGGCTGCGCGTGCGGCTGATGGCCGCGCTGACGGCCGGCGTGCTGGCCCTGGTGCTGTCGACCGCCGCCCTGATCCACTTCTCCTGGTACAACACGGCCCGGACCGGCAGCCGCGACCTGGCGGCTCAGATCAACAGCCAGATCGCCCGCGCCATCGGCAACGAGGTCACGACGATCATCGCCAGCGCCGAGGCGACGCGCGAAGCGCTGCGCACGATCTTCTTCCAGGGGGTAATCGAGACCACCGACGAGGCCAAGCGGGAGTTCACCTTCCTGTCCGCGCTGCAGTCCCAGCCCAGCGTCGGCTGGGTCGCCTTCGCCTGGCCCGACGGAGACTTCTTCGGTGCCGAGAAGCGGGGCGAACGCGGCATCGCCATGGTCGAGGTCCGCCCGGAGGGCGAAGACAAGATCCGCCAGCGCCGCGTCGACACCTATGTCGCCGAGCCGGGCGACATCGTCTTCCAGGAACGCGTCTTCGTGCCGAGCGACTACCACGCCACCGACCACGACTGGTACAAGCAGGCCAACGCCGCCGACGGGCCGGTCTGGGTCGACGCCTACCAGTTCCCCACCCGGGCACGTCCTGCGATCGCCAACGCAGCGAAGCTCATCGTTCACGACAACTTCCTCGGCATCCTGATGGTGGCGATCGAGCTGGACCGGCTGTCGGCCTACCTGGCGGAACTCAAGGTCGCGCGCTCCGGCACCGCCTTCATCATGGATGGCAAGGGGCGCGTCGTCGCCTACCCGGACTCCACCGCGGCATCGACGACCGGCGACGAGGACCGCCCGGCCCTGACCCCGATGACCGGCATGGCGGCGCCGCACGTGAAGATCGCGGCGCGCGCGCTCATGCTGGGTACCGGACAGCCCAATGACATGACCAGGTGGGACGACGGCAACTCGTACCTGGTCAGCGCCACGAAGCTCAGCTTCCGCGACTGGCAGGTGGTGACGGTCATTCCCGAAAGCGACTTCCTGGCCGAGATCGACCGCGCGACGCGGCGCCTGGCGATCGGCCTCGCCGTCTTCGCCGTCGCCGCCGCGGCGCTTGCCGTCGTGCTCAGCAACGCCTTCCTGGCGCGCCCGCTGCTGCGCCTGGTCGGGCAGCTGCGCTTCGTCGAGGAATTTCGGCTCAGCCAGGTCCGCACCGTGCCGTCACGGCTGAAGGAGATCGACGACCTGTCGGCCGGGCTGGTGCAGATGAGCCGCGGGCTGAGCTCATTCCAGAAGTTCCTGCCGACCGAGCTGGTCCGCACGCTGGTGTCGCAGGGAATCGAGGCGCGGCCCGGGGGACGCCGGCGCGACTTGACGCTGATGTTCACCGACCTGGAGGGCTTCACCCAGCTCTCCGAATCCCTCGGCGACCGCATCGTGCCGATCCTGACCGACTATCTCAGCCGCATGTCGCGCCAGGTGCACGAGGGCGGCGGCACGATCGACAAGTTCATCGGCGACGCGGTGATGGCTTTCTGGGGCGCCCCGCAGGACGATCCCGAGCACGCGCTGAACGCCTGCCGCACGGCGCTGGCCTGCCAGCGCATGATGGGCGAGTTGGCGCACCATACGGCCGGGCTGGGGCTGAAGCCGCTGGCCATGCGCATCGGGCTGAACACCGGCACCGTGCTGGTCGGCAATATCGGCTCGGAGGAGCGGCTCAACTACACCGCGATCGGCGACCCGGTGAACCTGGCTAGCCGCATCGAGGGGCTGAACAAGCGCTACGGCACCAGGATCCTGATCGGCGAAGCGACCCGCGCCGCGGCGGGCGATCGCGTCGTGTGCCGCCGGGTCGACCGCGTCGCCGTCTATGGCCGCCAGGCCGGGGAACCGATCTACGAACTCGTGGCGATGGCCGGCGAGACCGCAGATACCGCCTGGATCGCGGACTACGAGGCGGGGCTGGACCACTATGCCGCGCGCCAATGGGA
>JAEULC010000070.1 GCA_016792605.1 Rhodospirillales bacterium | reverse complement strand
CAGGTTGGTCAGCGGCGTCTGCCGGCCCCAGCGCTCGGCGACATAGGCGCGCATGGTGCCGCCGAAGACCTCGCCTGCCGCGTCGAACAGGATCGTGGCGCCGTTCGGGCCGGGCGCCGTCACCTCCTCGACGCCGTTGAGAAGTTGGAACCCCTCGGGCACCTCGAAGCGGAACCCGAGCTGGGGATGCAGGAAGGTGCGCCCGCGCACGAAACCCTGCGCCGGGTCGTCGCCGTAGAGCAGGCCGTCGACGCGGCGCAGGTAGGACTCGCGGTCGTTTCGCCCACCGGTGGCGCCCGAAAGCCCGGCCTGCTGGATCGCGCGCTCCACGCGCTCGGCGGTGCGCGGATGGGTGGCGAAGAGGTTCAGCTTGTCGCCCTCGCCGGGCTTGCGACCGGCGAGCGTCGCCTGCAGCGCGTCCTGCTGCTGCAGCTTCTCCAGGAAGCTCGCCATGGCGCGCGGATCGTAGCCGGCGCGCGCCATGGTCTGGACGCCCAGCTCGTCGGCCTGGAATTCCTGCTCGCGCGAGAAGCCCTGGATCCACAGCATGCCCGCGGCCTCGCCGATGCCCTGCAGCGAGGTGCTGCCGGTGAGCCATCCGAGCAACTGCGTGCCGCCGCCCACGACGACGCTGCGGCCGTAGCGCTGGGCCGTGTGGCGCGCCGTCACGTGCCCCATCTCGTGCGCCAGCACGCCGGCCAGCTCGGCCTCGGTCTCGACCAGCGCCAGGAGGCCGCGGGTCACGAACACGTAGCCCGCGGGCAGGGCGAAGGCGTTGACCACGGGCGAGTTCAGGATCGTCACGGTGTAGGCGAGGTCCGGCCGCGCCGAGGCGCGCGCCAGGTTCTGCACCATGCCGGTGACGTAGTCCTTCCATGCCTGATCGATGTACTCGCCGCCGAACTGCGCCATCACCTTCGGCCGTTCGGTCTCGGCGATCTGGCGCTCCTGCTCCGGCGTCACCGCCATCTCGGAGAGCTTGTCGACCGTCTCGCCGAGCCGGCCCAGCAGGCTGCCCCAGTCCGTCCCGGACTGCTGCGCCTTCAGGGGGACGGGCGTGCTGAGCAGCATGGCCGCGCCGGCGAAGGCGAGGCGCAGCCAGGAGCGGACGCGAAGTGGGGTCAGCTTGCTCATGCCTGAAACACTTAAGGACGCATCTTGGCGGAAATCCGGCCGCTTCGGAAGGCCGGCCCGGACGTCGGCGTCACTCCGCCACCAGTTTCACCGGCTGGCCGGGCTGCAGCATGTCCTCCGGCCCCAGGCCGTTGAGCGCGCGCAGCCGCGCCTCGCGGCTGTCGGGCAGCGGAAGCTGCTCGGCAAGGCTCGCGACCGTGTCGCCGGCCGCCACCGTGGCCACGCGCAGGCGCAGCGGCTTCAGGGCCGCGGCCTCCTCGCGCGTGAGCGTGCGGAAGCTGTAGGTGGAGCGCCGCAGGTCGGAGGCCAGGGACTGGGTCAGCCCGGGCGGGGTGATGTAGGTGAAGCGGTAGATCGTGGCGTCGTCGTACTGGATCGCCACCAGCCTCAGGTCGCGCGCGCCGCGGTTGGTGTCGACGCGGGCCCAGCCCGTCGCAGCCGGCATGCCGCCGATCGTGATCGCCTCGACGTCGGTCAGCGCCAGGTCGCGCGACCAGGTCCGGGTCAGGTACTCCTGCATGGTCGGCAGGGTCATCGGATCGCGCTTGGCCGAATCGAACAGGATGATCGCCTCGCCGGGGTTGCGCGCGATCACGCGCTGGGTCGAGTTGAACAGGCGGAAGCCCTGCGGCGTGTCGAAGCGGAACAGCAGCTTGGGATGCAGGAACGACGAGCCACGCACGAAGCCCTGCTCGGGATCGTCGCCGTAGAGGATGCCGTCGATGCGCTTCAGGTAGGCTTCGGCGTTCAGGCCGCGCTGGGGCGCGGCGGTGGGCTGCGCCGCGACCTCGCCCGCGCGCCTGGCCGCGGCCTCGACCCGGTCGGCGGTGCGCGGGTGCGTGGAGGTGAAGCTCATCTGGTCGGTCTGGTCGTCGGCCAGGCCCATCAGCTGGGCTTCCAGCTTGGCGTGCGCGTCGAGCTTCCTGAGGAAGCCCGACATCGCCTGCGGGTCGTAGCCGGCGCGCGCCAGGTAGCGGATGCCCAGCGTGTCGGCCTCCATCTCCTGCTCGCGCGAGTAGCCCTGCACATAGGCCGTCGGATCCTGGCCCAGCTCGCCGGGCTTGGTCGATGGCGGGGCGGCGGCGGCGCGCTGGTGGCGCTGGGCGGCGTGGCGCGCGGTCACGTGGCCGATCTCGTGCGCCAGGACCGAGGCCAGCTCCGCCTCGCTGCCCGCCAGCGCCAGAAGCCCGCGCGTCACGTAGACATAGCCGCCCGGCAGGGCGAAGGCGTTGACGATCGGGCTGTTCAGCACCGAGAAGGTGAAGGCGAGCTCGGGCAGCTCCGAAACCCGGGCCAGGTTCTGGCCGATGCCGTTTACGTAGGCGGCGATCTGCGCGTCGGCATAGGCGCCGCCGAACTGGCGCAGGATGCGTGGATGCTCCTCGCGCCCGATCGCCAGCTCGTCGTCGCGGGTGATCACCTGGCCCAGGCTGCGCTCGCCCGTCGCCGGGTCGATGATGCAGCCGGAAACCGTCCAGGCGAGCGCGCCCAGCCAGGCGAGGCGGCAAAGCCTGTTCAAGGGAGGCGCTCGATCTGCTGGGGGTGGGTCAGGTCGATCATCGGGCCGTTGAACATGCGCATCCAGCCCCGCACGCGCAAGCGCGCATCGCCAAGCTCGGCCGGGTCCAGCCCCGCCGCCTTGAACGCCGCGCGGTCGCGCTTGAGGATCGTGACCGAGAAATCGCGCCGCCAGTCCTGGCCGAAATCCAGGTAGAACCGGTCCCGGCGCTCCACCACTCTCACGACGCGACCTTCCACCAGATGAATTCCCTCGCCGGCCGTCTCGGCCTCCTCTGCGCTGAGCACGCGGAAGCGCGGGTCGCTCCACAGGCCCCGCCCGGCCGCGCGCGCCGCCGCCTCGATCGCCAGCATGTCAGGCGCGCGCCGGTGATTGTCGGCAAAGGTCTCGACCCGGGCAAGCCCGGCCTCCAGCAGCAGGCCCTGCAGCCACAGCCCGTCCGCTGTGGTCACCTGGGCCAGGAGCCGCCCGCGCCGGTCCTGGCCCGGCTCGGGCGGGTCCAGCGCGACGCGCCGGCCCAGGGCGCGGTCCTGCAGCAGGGCGCGCGCCGCGCGGCTCCATCGGTCCGCCGGGCGGGATACGCGCAGGCCCGTGAGCCGGATCTCGCGCCCGTCCTCCAGGCGCAGCGTGTCGGCGTCGAGGATCTGGGCGACCGTCTGGGCGGCCGCGTCCGCGACGGCAGGGCCCGGCCAAGCCTGCAGCCAGGCCGCCAGCGCCGCCAATCCGATCCAGGCCAGCCTGCGCATTTCCAGGGGTTTACCTCCAGGGACCGATGGGCGATAACCCTCGGGCAAATGACAACTTAGGCCGGCGGCATCGCCTTCGGCCCCCCTTGGGGAAGCGCGACCGCCCGCCAGCATGGCCCGCACCGATCTCTTTCCGCCGCTGGAGCCCTATAGCACGGGCCAGCTCCGCGTCGACGCCCGCCACACCCTCTACTACGAGCAGTGCGGCAACCCGTCCGGCGTGCCGGTGCTGTTCCTGCACGGCGGCCCCGGCGCCGGCGCGACGGCGGCACATCGCCGCTTCTTCGACCCCAGCTTCTACCGCATCGTGATCTTCGACCAGCGCGGCGCCGGCCGGTCGACGCCCGTGGCCGACATCGTCGACAACACCACGCCCCACCTGATCGCCGATATCGAGATGCTGCGCCAGAAGATCGGCGTCGAGCGCTGGCTGCTGTTCGGCGGCTCTTGGGGCTCGACCCTCGCGCTCGCCTATGGCGAGGCGCATCCCGAGCGCTGCCTGGGCTTCGTTCTGCGCGGCATCTTCCTGTGCCGGCAGAGCGAGGTCGACTGGTTCCTCACCGGCCTCGACCATGTCTTCCCCGAAGCCCACCGCGCCTTCGCCGAGTTCCTGCCGCCGGCGGAGCGCCGCGACATCCTCGAAAGCTACTTCAAGCGCCTGACCGATCCCGACCCGGCCATCCACCGCCCGGCCGCGCGCGCCTGGTCGAGCTACGAGGCCGCGTGCTCGACCCTGCTGCCCAACGCCGACAACGTGGCCGCGGTGAACGACGACCGCGTCGCGCTCGCGCTGGCCCGGATCGAGGCGCACTACTTCCGCAACCACATCTTCCTGCCGATCAATGCGCTGCTCGACAACCTGCCGCGCATCGCCCACCTGCCGGCGATCATCGTCCACGGCCGCTACGACATGGTCTGCCCGATCACGACGGGCGACACGCTGGCCCGCGCCTGGAAAGGCGCCGAGTTCGTCGTCGTCCCCGACGCCGGCCACTCCGCGATGGAGCCGGGCATCCGCTCGGCGCTCGTCGGCGCGACGGAGCGGTTCAAGCGGCAGCTGTAGAGGGCGGTTCAGATTCGGCTCAGAGCCGACTTTCCCAGTCCATGCGTCGGTGTAGAACGCGGATGATCTCGATCTGCGCCGCTACAACTCGATAAAGGAGGACATGCGCGCCTGCCGACGCTTTGCGGTAGCCCGCGCGAATGTGGTCGCAGGCAACGCCTCGCTGCGGATGCTCCGCAATCGAACCGGCCGCTGCAACGATGGTGCTGATGTAGGCGTCGGCCTGTTTCTCGCCCCACTGATCGACGCTGAAGCGCCAGATTTCCTCCAGGTCGGCCTCGGCCAAAGGCGCGAAGACGACGGACCTCATTCGCCGGCGCGCTTGACCGTCTTGACGCGTTCCTTGCGCATTCGGGTGAAAAATTCGTCGAGATCTAATGGCCTTGGCGTGCCGCTGCGCTCGCCCGCAATCAGGGCCTCGCGCAGCGCGGCCAAATGCGCTTCCTGTTCCTCCAGCAATCGAAGGCCGGCGCGGACGACATCGCTCGCGGAGCCATAGCGGCCCTGCTCGACCTGATCGCCGATGAACTTGGTGAAATGATCACCCAGGCTGAAGGACGTATTCTTGCTCATAGTGCGGTGAAACATATTACCAAAATTTGGTAGCGTCTAGCTGTCGGCTACGCACAACGACTGTTGCCCTGCCGCCACAGGGGGTGAATTTCCTTGGCGAGGTCCTGTCCGGGTAATGCATCGCCGGGCCGAACCTCCGTAGAATCAGCGGGTCAGAAGCGCGAACCCAGGGCAAAAGACTCGGGCGCGTCAAGCACGTAGGTACAGTCGGCGTGCCGGGAGCAGATGGTGTTGGGTTCGGTTCGGATGGTCGCGGCGGCTGGCGCGCGACTGCATGGATTGTTGTGCGCTGTCCTGCTGGTTGTTGGCCTCGTGGCCGCGCCCGTGGATGCACGCGCGGATGACGAAGCCGACCCCGAGCCGGACGCGCTCGCCTTCGGCGCCGGCTGGTTCGACATCATCAAGATGCGCGACAATGCGGCGATCCTGAACCTCGAGTACCGCTCGGACAAGAAGCTCTGGGTGTTCAAGCCGATGTTCGGCATGTGGGCGTCGTCCGAGGGCGGGTTCTACGGCTACGCTGGCATCCGAATGGACGTCTATTTCGGCAACCGCTTCGTGTTCACGCCCAGCTTCGCGCCCGGCTTCTACCACGAGGGCAAGGGCAAGGACCTGGGCCTGGAGATCGAGTTCCGCTCCTCGGTCGAGGTCGCCTACCGCTTCGACGACTACTCGCGCCTCAGCCTCGGCCTCGCGCATCTGTCGAACGCCAGCCTGGGCGACAAGAACCCGGGCGTCGAGACGCTGACGCTGACCTACTCGGTCCCGTTCTCGAAGCTGCTCGGCGATTAGCCGGCACGGGCGCGCTCCGTCCCGTGGCCCCGCATCCCCCCGTGCCGAAGTCCCGCCGCCTCGAATGGGCGCTGGCGATCCTGCTTACCTTGGTGGGCGTCGCGGTGCTGACCGTCGGCTTCCTCGGCGGGCTCAAGATGGGCTCGTACCGCTTCGCGCGCATGATCGAGGACGAGCGCCGCACCGAGACGCTGCTCGGCGGCTTGAAGCACGTCCGCACGCCGGCCGAGGACATGCCGGGTATCCTGGCGATTTACGGGCTGAAGCCGGGCGAAGAGAGGAAGCTCGCCGACATCGCCTGGGTGCCCCCGCCGGCGCCCGCGCCCTTCGTCGGCACCATGGCGAAGCCAGGGCGTGTCGCCAACGCGACGATCAACGAGTTCGGCTTCCGCGACCGGCGCACCCAATACCTGCCGAAGCCGCCCGGCGTCTACCGGGTCTTTATCACCGGCGGCTCGACCGCCTTCGGCTCGGGCGCGGAGAGCGACGACGCCACGCTCGCGGGCGAGCTCGAAAAGCTGCTGTCGAAGGACCGGCGCGTCGAGGTCGTCAATACCGCCCTGCCGGCCTGGGTGACGACGCACGAGCGCGTGCTGATCGAGCAGCGCCTCGTCGCGCTGGCGCCGGACCGCATCGTCATGGTCTCGGGCTTCAACGACATCCTGTGGGGCACGTTCGGCGTCGACACGCGCTGGTTCTTCACCTTCAACGACCAGCATTTCCTGGCGCTGCTGAACCAGGTGCAGCGGCGCATCGGCCAGGACGACCTCGGCCATCCGCACCGCTTCTACCGCAATGAGCCGGTGGATTGCGCCGTCGTCGCCGGGCGCGCGCAGGCGAATGTCGAAGGCGCGGCGCGCGCGGCGCGGGCGGTCGGCGCCGATCTCGTCTACGTGCTGCAGCCCAGCCTGTTCTCGACGGCGAAGCCGCTCACGCCGCGCGAGGTGCGGGCGCGCGACAAGATGGCGGGATGGACCGATCGCTTCCGCCAGTGCTACGCCGCGATGCGCCTGGCGCTGGGGTCGCTGCAGGCGCCGGGCTACCGCTTCGTCGACCTGTCGCAGGAATTCGGCGACCTGCCTGAAGCGCGCGAGTTCTTCATCGACGCCTCGCATTTCCCCGGTGAGGGCAACCGCATCCTCGCGCGCAAAATTCAAGAAGCGCTGGACTGGCCGCGGCCCTAGGGCTTGCGCTCCACCGGGCAGAAGACGAGTTGGTCGGCCTTGTGCGTCTCGGCCTTGACGGTCAGCGCCGGACAGTTCGGCGTCGGGATCGTGAGGCCGCGCAGCGCGAGCGCCCGGTCGGCGATGCCGCGCTCGGCCTGGCGGAAGATGGCGAAGAACGGGCCGCGGTGGGTCGCGACCGTGCTGTAGGCGAGCTGCTCCAGCCCGGTCGGCTTGTCGGGCGAGTCGAGGATCCAGCGCGAGACGCGGACGAACCGGACCTCCTTGGGGAAGTCGGG
>JAEULC010000499.1 GCA_016792605.1 Rhodospirillales bacterium | reverse complement strand
GAGGTGATCTGGTAGGCGCCGGTGCCGCCGCAGCAATGGCCGACGCGCAGGTAGTAGGTGCCGGGCGTGACGGCGCGGCTGAGTTTGAAGTTGTACCAGGTGCCGCCGTCCTCGTTGGTCGCCAGGACCTGGCCGTTGGCGTCCTCGAGCGTGCCCTTCACGTCGACGCCGCCGGTCGAGGCAAGCGTCAGCGTGCCGGCGCTGTTGACGGTGATCTTGTAGAATTGCTCGGCCGAGCCGGCGAGGAGCTTGCCCGTCACGGTCGCCGGCGTGGCCAGCGCCGTGGCCGTGGCCTTGGTCGCGCTCTCGGTCGCCGCGGCCGCCGCCGCGGTGCCGCCGTCGGTCACGACGATCTTATAGGCGCCGACGTTCTGGTAGGACTTTCCGGCATTGAACACACCGACCATGTTCTCGCCCAGCGTCGCGGTCGGCAGGACCTGCAGCTTCGCGCCCAGCTTCTCGCTGCTGACATAGGTTACGCCCAGGGTGACGATGCCGTCGCCCGAGGCCACGACCGGCGCGCCGCCGACATTGGAGAAGCCGCTGCCGGTAATGGTCACGTCGACCGTGCTGCCGCGCGCCACCGTGGCGATGGTCTTGTAGAGTTCGTCTGCCATGGCCAGCACGGCGCACAGGATATCCTGGGCGCAGGTGATGACTGCCTTCTTGGTGCCCGACGAGATCTTGTCGTCCTTGGCCACCAGCGAGTTGAACAGGAACGACAGCGCCTGCTCGGGCGAGGCGAACCAGCGGCCGCCTTCGCCGTCCAGCCCGACATAGAACATGCCGTCCTTGCGCTGGATCACCGCCTGGCGGTCGAGATTGGTGCCGCCCATCGCCTTGTAGAGCTGGTAGCCATAGGCCATGGACTGCGCGAAAGCCTGGTCGGCGGCGCTCAAGGCGCCATAGCCCGGCATCGCGCTGACGGGGCTGGCCGGGTCGACATACATGGTGGAGCCGGTGCCGGCGGTGGCGCCCTGGGCGGCGCTGCGCGCCTGGTTCAGGAGCGACTGGGTGCCCGACGAGATTCCGCCGCCCGATCCGTTGACGGTGAGGGAAGGCTCGGCGGCAAACGCCGGCACCGGCGCCAGCGCCACGGCGCCTGCCAGACCCGCCAGCACCAACAGCTTCTGCGTCAAACCCCTGTTCATCCGCAGCCCCCAACCGCTCCGCTCTCAAAACCCCGGGCCGATATAGCCCGATTCCCTGGCTTGCGCCAAGCGTCCGGCCGTCGCGGCCCTAGCCCTTCAGCTCCATGCAGCTCCTGGGCACGCGCACCATCGACCCGCGCGAGAACCAGTTGATGAAGGTGCCGCCCGAGCATTTCGAGGACTGGATGCCAACATTGCCGAAGCCCGGCAGCACCACGTCCTTGATCTCGACCGACAGACGCGCGCCGTCATCCGCCAGCACCATGCCGCACCAGCGCGATTCCTTGTCGTAGAGGCCGCGCTGCGAGCACACGTTGAGGCCGGTCAGGTTGGCCGTCATGCCGCCCGAGGCGTCGCCGGCGCCGCTGTCGCTCGTGAACGCCTGGCCGGTCGGCTGGGCGTAACGCGGCAGGTTGCGCGGCTCGTTGACCGCCACCACGCCGGACTGGCGCTCGGGCGCGCGCGGCGGCTGCTCGGCGATGCGTACGCCCTGCTCGCGGGTGTTGCGGCGCAGGTTGTTCAGCCGGTCGTTGGCCAGCATCGCGGTCTGGGAGTTGGACGAGGACAGGATGATCTGCTCGTAGACCTGCTCGGCCTCGCGCAGCCGGCCCGACATCTCGAGCTTGTAGCCGTCCTTGAACATCGCCTCGGGGCTGCCGACCGGGAAGATCGCCGCCGGCGCGTTCGGGTTCGCCGAGGGGATGTTGGTCAGCGTGCCGGAATTCGCCATCGCCATGTTCGGCGCCGCCATGGGCTGCGAGGGCTGCATCGCGCGGTAGGAGGGCATCGTCATGGACTGCGCGACCTGCGCCGCCTCGCGCTGGGCGAGGTACTGGCGCGAGGCCTCAGTCGGCGAGATCTCGGCCAGGTTCATCGGCTGGTAGGCCTGCGCCATCGGCGGCGGCGGGGCGTAGACCGGCGCGACATAGGGCTGGGCAGGACCTGCCAGCGGGGCGGCGCCGGCCATCGGCGTCGGCGACAGCGGGGGCGGGGTCATGCCCGGGACGGGGCCGCCGGCGATCAGCACCGGGTCCGGGGCGCCGGCGGCCATCCAGGGCGGGCGGCGGCCGGTGCCGGCGTTGACCGGTCCCTGCGGCGCCAGCGGGACGGCGGCGGTCGCGCTGTTGGGCAGGCCCGGAAGGCTCGGCGAGGCGATGGTCCCGGCGGTCGGCAGCGTGCCCGGCAAGGCGGGCGCCAGGGGCTGGGCCGGTTGCAGCGGCTGGACGGGCGCCTGTGGCGCGTCGAGCTGGTAGCGGCCTGCGGGCTGGGTCGGCGACTTGGCCGAGGACTTGGCCGATCCCGGCAGCGGCGGCGAGGTCAGGCTCGGCCCGGACAGGTAGAAGCCGCCCGCATCCTTGCCGGCTTGCTGGGCAGGTGGCTGAGCGGCCGGGGCCACCTGGGCTAGCTGCGGCTGGACGGCCGGCTGGGCCTGGGCGGCCGGCTGGGTCGGGGCCGGCAGCAGCGGAACTGCGGCAGCCTGCGGCACCGGCGCGTTCCTTGCGGCGATGGCGGCCGTGTTGCCGACCGCCGTCCCGGCCGCGGCAGCGGCAGTGGGCGCCGCGACGGCGGGCTGGCCCACGGGCTGGATCGCGTCGATCACCTGGGTACCCAGCACGAAGTTGGAGGAGGGCTTCGCCCCGGCCTGGGCGGAAGCGGTCTGGGCGGGCGCCGGCGCCGCCTGCGCGGCGGCCGGCTTGGGCTTCTGCGGCGGGATCCGCGACGGCGAGGCGACCGCGGTGCGGCCGGTGATGAACTCCTCGGCGGGCTGCTGCGCCGGCAGGGCCTGGGCGGTCTTGCCCCCCTGCGCCTGCCGGGGCGGCTCGCTCGGCGGCGCGGCGCTGGCGATGAGCTGCGGCCCGCCGGCCTGGCGCCACTGCTGTGCCTCGATCGGGGTCAGCTTCGCCTGGTCGACCAGCTTGCCGTTGTAGTAGGTGGCGCGGACATACTCGCCCGACGCGCGGACGGTCATGAACTGGCCGTGGCGCTGGCCCTGCTTGTACTGGCCGTGGACCGTGTAGCCCTCGGGGTAGGTGGTGACGGCATAGCCGTCCATCTCGCCCTGCTTGAATGCCCCCTCGTTGCGCTCGGTCTCCTTGCCGTCGCGGTACCAGACCAGCGTGCCGCGGCCGTCCAGCTTGCCGTCGCGGCAATTGCCGAACCAGGTGATGGTCTCGTTCGGGTTGGGATAGGGGTTGCTGGTGGCGCAGCCCGACTTGGCGTCCTTGACCCACGTGGTCGACGCGATGCCCGGCGCCGCGCCCGTCAAGGCTATCGACGTGCCGACAGCAAACGCCCCAAGGGGCAATGCCCTGGACAGCGCCCGGATCACCAGTGTTCCCCTGACCTTGTTCTTGGGCCCCGGGCTCCATGGCCCAGTTCCCGAATTTGATGAGAATCCTAACGCAAGTATGCGATTCGGCCCAACTTGTTTCGATTTGCCCGATCCGGCCCGAATATGTCGCGCACGATCGGCTTTTTGCCTAACCCGTTGCGCGGATTGAAAACTACTGCTGTTGCAGTCGTGCCACAAAAACCGCTGATTCCACGGCGTTTCGGCAATTTGAGGCACGAGCGGTGGGGCCCTTGTGTAATCTTCCTTTATGCGGCCGGTCGATGCGACAGGTAGGGACGGCGCAGGGGAGCGCAGGCGGGAGCGGATGGCGCGACGGACGGGATTTGGGAAGCTGGCAGCTTTTGCGCTGATCGGCGCGGCAGCCTTGCCGCCGGGCGCGCTTGCCCAGCAGGTCGCCCAGCAGCAGGTCAGCCCGCAGACCCAGAACCAGGCCCGCGACGCGCAAGTGCAAGCTAATCGCGTTCCCAGCGCGAACACGGCTGCCGCCGCCGCCGCCGTCCAGAAGCGCGAAGCCGAGGCCGCGCGTCCCGTTACCTTCGAGGACGTGCTGAAGGATCCCGACAACGTCGAGCTCAACTTCGACTACGCGCGCACGCAGGTGGCGCAGGGCGATCTGAAGGGCGCCGCCTCGACCCTCGAGCGCATGCTGCTGAACTATCCCGAGCTGGCGCAGGTCCGCCTGTTCTACGCGATCGTCCTGTTCCGGCTCGACAGCCTTGCCGAGGCCGAGCGCGAGCTCTTGACCGTCAGCCAGCTCGACATGCCCGACAGCCTGCGCCAGGAGATCCAGTCCTATCTCGATCGCATCCAGTTCCGCCAGAAGCGCACGCGCTACAGCGCCTCGCTGAGCTTCGGCACCGCCTATGACAGCAACCGCAACGCCGCGCCGCGCTCGGGCGAATCGCTGTTCATGGACATGCCGGTCCCGGTGGCCGACGCGTCGCGCGAGCATTCCGACAAGGCGCTGCTGTCGATCGGCACGTTCCGCGTCCGCCACGACCTCGGCTACCAGGAGAAGCACGAGGTCTTCGGCGGGCTTACGCTCTACCGCGCGGACCAGTTGCACCTGAACGAGCAGAATCTGCAGTCCTACGTGTTCGACGTCGGCGCGACCTACCGCTCGGACTGGGTCGACGTGACGATCAACCCGGCCTGGACCAAGCTGCGCCTGGCCGACCAGTCCTACTACGACTCCTACGGCGGCCGCTTCCGCCTCGACAAGAAGGTCGACCAGTCTCTCGACGTCTATGGCGAGTATACCGGTGTCTACGAGGACTTCCGAGGTATCACCTTCTCGACCTCCTCGGTCGACCGTACCGGCGGGCGCCATGACGCCCGCTTCGGTGTGAACTGGGTGATCATGCCGACCCTGCAGGTGAACTTCGAGTATGACTGGATCCGCAAGAACGCGCGCAAGAGCTACGTCGCCTATTCCGGCCACGCGCTCTCGGGCAACCTGACCTACCTGATGGATGGCGGGTCGTTCTTCCTGTTCACGGCGATGGGCGAGCGCGACCAGTACGACGACCCCGACCTGTTCGTCAGCGGCCGCACCCGCCAGGACACGATCATGCGCTTCCGCGGCACCTACGGCGCGCCGCTCGGCTACTTCGCCGACCTGGTGACCGGCGAGAAGGAGACCCTGCCGTCCTATGTCGCCGACATCACCTTCACCGGCGCGCTGGAATGGCTCGACAGCGCATCGAACCTGCAGAACTACGACTATTCAAACCTCAAGGCCCAGTTCCTGCTGACCAAGCGCTGGGAATTCTAGCGCGGCCCGGTCGATGGGCGCCCGCCTTCGACGAATCTTCTCGGTTCGCAATCTCGTCCGCTTCGGCATCCCGCTGCTGGTGCTTGCGGGCGCGGTGGCCTTGCGCGTGGCCGAGCCGTTCCTGGTCGAGCGCGGCCAGCTCGTCGTGTTCGACATGTACCAGCGCTGGAAGCCGCGCAGCTTCGACAAGGACGCGGCGGTCCGCATCGCCGATATCGACGACGAGAGCCTGACCCGGCTGGGCCAGTGGCCCTGGCCGCGCACGATGGTGGCGGAGCTCGTCAACAAGCTGACCGAGATGGGCGCGGCGGTGATCGCCTTCGACATCGTGTTCGCCGAGCCCGACCGCACCTCGCCCGGCCAGGTGCTGCCGTTGTGGCCGCCGACGCCGGAGGTGGAGGCGCTGCTGCAGGCGCGCGAGCGGCTGCCCGACCACGACGCGGTCCTGGCCGAGGCGATCGGCGCCGGCAACGTCGTGCTCGGCTTCGTGCTCAGCGAGGGCGCCGGCGGGCGCAAGCCCAAGGTCGGCGGGACCGTGGCCTGGGGCGGCGATGATCCCTTGCCCTGGATCCCGGTGTTCCGCGGCGCGATCTCGAACCTGCCGCAGCTCGAGGCGAAGGCGGCAGGCAACGGCAGCTTCAACATGGCGCCGGGCCTCGACGGGCTGGTGCGCCGCGTGCCGCTGGTGGTGCGGCAAGGCGACCGCCGCGACCAGACCCAGGTCTACACTTCGCTGGCGGTCGAGGCGCTGCGCGTGGCCCAGGGCGCGCGCACGATCATCGGCAAGACCTCGGGCGCCAGCGGCGAGGCGAGTTTCGGCGAGGACACCGGCATCAACCAGATGCGCGTCGGCCAGTTCATCGTGCCGACCGACCGCAACGGATCGCTGCCCGTCTACTACACCGGCCATCGCAAGGAGCGCTACGTGCCGGTCTGGAAGATCATGGACGGCAGCGTCGACATCAAGGAGATCGAGGGGCGCATCATTTTCATCGGCACCAGCGCTGCCGGGCTGATGGACTTGCGTTCCAGCCCGCTCGACCTGGTGCTGCCGGGAGTGGAGGTGCATGTCGAGGCGGTCGAGCAGATCATGGCCGAGGAATTCCTGCGGCGCCCGGACTGGGTGACCGGCACCGAAGTGGTCGCGCTCGTCGTGCTGGGCCTGGCGATGGTGGTGTTGCTGCCCTTCGCCGGGGCGCTGGGCTGCGCCGCGATCGGCGCGGCGGCGATCGCGGCGGCCTGCGGGTCGTCGTGGTATGCGTTCAGCGAGTACAAGCTGCTGATCGACCCGCTGTTCCCGTCGATCGCGGCCCTGGCGGTCTACATGACCGGATCGCTGCTTTCCTATTTGCAGGCCGAGAAGCAGCGCCAGCAGATCCGCAGCGCCTTCAGCCAGTACATGTCGCCGGCCTTCGTCGAGGAACTCGCTCGCAACCCGGAAAAGCTGAAGCTGGGCGGCGAGACCAAGACCATGTCGATCCTGTTCTGCGACGTGCGCGGCTTCACCACGATCTCCGAGGAGTTCAAGGCCAACCCGCAGGGCCTGACCGAGCTGATGAACCGGCTTCTCACGCCGCTGACCGCCGTGATCATGGACGAGGCCGGCACGATCGACAAATACATGGGCGACGCGATCATGGCGTTCTGGAACGCGCCGCTCGACGTGCCCGACCATGCCGCCAGGGCGATCAAGGCATCGATCGGCATGTTCGAGGCGATGCGCCTGCTGAACGTCGAGCGCCGCAAGGAGGCCGAGGCCAAGGGCGTGCCGTTCAAGGAGCTCAATATCGGCGTCGGCATCAATACCGGCGCCTGCGTCGTCGGCAACATGGGCTCGGAGCAGCGCTTCGGCTACACCGTGCTGGGCGACGCGGTGAACCTGGCTTCGCGCCTGGAGGGCCAGTCCAAGTCCTACGGCGTGGGCATCGTGATCGGCCAGGAGACGGCCTTCGCGGTCAAGGACCAGTTCGCACTGCTGCAACTCGACCTGCTGGCGGTGAAGGGCAAGACCGAGGGCGTGCGGATCTACACGGCGCTCGGACGGACCAGCATGGCGGCCGATCCCAAGTTCAAGCGCAATGCCGGACGTCACGCGGCGATGCTGATGAACTACACGGCGCAGGACTGGGACGCAGCCGAACAGGACATCGCCGGGCTGCGCGGCGCCTTCGGCGGGGCGCTTGACGAGTACTACGACATCTTCGCCGAGCGCATCGCCGAGTACCGGAAGAACCCGCCCGGCGAGGGCTGGGACGGCGTCTACCGAGCGACCAGCAAGTAATCGCAGGCGCGACCGTTTCGCCGGCGTGTCAAAAACAT
>JAEULC010000447.1 GCA_016792605.1 Rhodospirillales bacterium | reverse complement strand
CCAGCCGCGGCCTCGACGCCGCGAGGACCGCCGCACGCGTCCGCGAGTGCCTCGCCATGGTCAAGCTCGACGGCTTCGACCGCAAGTATCCGCACGAGTTGTCGGGCGGCATGCGGCAGCGCTGCGCGCTGGCGCGCTGCATCGCCAACGACCCCGACGTGATGCTGATGGACGAGCCGCTGGCGGCGCTCGACGCGCTGACCCGCCTGTCGCTGCAGGAGGAGCTGCTGCGGATCTGGAGCGAGACGTCGCGCAGCAAGCCGAAGACCGTGCTGTTCATCACCCATGCCATCGACGAGGCCCTGTACCTGTCGGACCGCATCCTGGTGATGAGCGACCGGCCCGGCCGCATCCTCCGCGAAATCCGGGTACCCTTCCCGCGACCCCGCCCGCCGGAAATCCGCACCGACCCCGAGTTCCATCGGCTGTCGGACGAAATCTGGCTGCTTCTGCGCAAGGATCCGTGAACCAGGGAGAAGGAGAACACCATGAAAGCCCGATTGCTGCTGGCGACTGCGCTCGCGATGCTGATCGCCGGCGCCGCCCAGGCCCAGAACAAGCAGGTCACCGTCCGCGTCGGCTGGAACCCCTTCGCCGGCAGCACGCCGATCACCGCCATCATGCAGCAGGACAAACTGTTCGAGGCCGAGGCCAAGAAGTTCGGCTACGACGTGACCACGGAATGGCCGCAGTTCACCGCCGGCGGCCCGCCGGCGAACGCGGCGATGGTCGCGGGACGCCTCGACATCGACGTCGACTTCGGCTCCGCCGCCATGGTGCCGCGCATCAAGCAGAAAGTGCCGATCGTCATCTTCGGCGTCCACGCCAGCCACCTGTCGAACGCGGTCGTGGTGCGGCCGGGCAGCGACATCAAGGGCGTCGCCCAGCTTGCCGGCAAGACCGTCGGCGCGCCGATCGCGACCTCCGCCCACTACACGCTGGCCAGCATCGCGCAGTACGAGACCGGCAAGTCGCTGACCGAGCTTGGCGTAAAGCTGGTCAACATGCCGCCGACCGAGGGCATCAAGATGCCCCCGGGCATCGACGCATCGGGCGTCTGGGTACCGCTGCGCTACATGGGCAAGCCGCTGGGCACGGCCGAGCTGCTGATCGACTCCAGCGGCTTCACCGGCGCGGGCACGCGCACCGAGGGGGTGAAGAAGGCCTGGGCCTATCCCGAGGGCTACCTGGCCGACCGCTTGTACCTGTGCGCCCGCGACGCCTTTGCCAAGGAGCACCCGAATCTGCTCGTGGCCTTCCTGCGCGCCCGCGTCCAGGCGCAGAAGATCGCCAACGACAACAAGGACAAGGCGCTCGCGATCGCCAATGAGTGGTGGAAGCTGGACCCGGCGGTGGCGGCGCAGGCGCGCGACACCTATCCCGAGAACACCAACATCCGCAACGCGCCGTTCATCCTGGAATACGACGCCCTGGCCATCATCAAGACGTCCGAGTTCTTCACCTCGATCGAGACGATCGACAAGCCGGTGACCTGGGCCGAGTTGAAGCCGGTCCTGGCGCCGGCCGCGGCGATGCAGAAGGCCGCCTGGCAGGAGGGCGGCTCGACCCCGAGCGTCGCGGCGATGCAGGCGCATTTCAAGGGCTCGAACCCGACCTGGCCGGAACTGAACGTCGCCGGCGGCGCGCCGGTCTGGATGTGGGACGAAACCCCGAACTGGGGCGAGCGCCACTACAAGCCGGGCCCGTTCACCATCAAGAAGTAGTCGATCCAGCCTTTTCGGTCGGGGCGGCGCGCCGGATGCGTCGCCCCGACCGGCGCTGCCTGCAGCAGGCCTGCGCACGGTCGATATGCGTCGCAACAGTATCAAAACGATTTTCTGATCCAGTACCTCGAAAAATCATTGTTTCCTATGCATGGGCTTCGGACTAGCGTTGACTTCAACATCTGCTCGTATAAATGCGGATATTTCAGGGGGTTGAGATGAGACATCTGCAAGGCACGGTGCGGAGCTTCGCGGCGCTGGCATTGGGCGTTGGGCTGGCCGCTGTCGGCGGCGTGGCGCAGGCCCAGGACAAGGCGAAGCAGGTCTACTTCCTCAGCTGGGGCGGCACGATCCAGACGATGCTGGAGAAGGAGGGCTGGGCTGACCAGTTCGCCAAGGACACCGGCTACACCGTCACGCTGGTGCCGAAGGCCACCTCCGGCGAAATCATCGCCACCGCCGTGGCGCAGAAGGAAAAGCCGCAGGTCGACGTCGTGATGTGCGACCTGATCGCCTTCATGCAGGGCACCGACCAGGGCGTCTTCGCGAAGATCGACCCCGCCAAGGTGCCGAACATGGCCAAGATGGCGGACATGGCGAAGCTGCCGGGCGGCGACGGCGTCTACACCTACGCCGACGTGCTCGCGATCATCTACCACGAGGAAATATTCAAGAAGAAGGGCTGGAAGGCGCCGACCACCTGGGCCGACCTGCTGCGGCCGGAGCTCAAGGGCACCGTCATCATCCCGCCGGTCAGCAACACCTACGGGCTCTACACCCTGGTCGAGTTCGCGCGCATGGGCGGCGGC
>JAEULC010000418.1 GCA_016792605.1 Rhodospirillales bacterium | reverse complement strand
GACGACGCGGCCCAGCGCGTCGCGCTCGGCGACGCCGCGGGTCAGCATCCAGCGGTAGGAGCCGTCGCTCAAGCGCAGGCGCTGCTCGTGCTCCAGCTCGCTCGACGTGCCCTCGACCAGCGCGTCGATCGCCAGGCGCAGCCCGTCGACGTCCTCGGGATGCACGCGGCCGAGCCATTCCTCGGGGCTGTCGCCGACCGTGCCTTCCTCGCAACCGACCATCGCCAGCCAGCGCGGGGCGTAGTGGATGTGCCCGGTCTCGAGGTTCCAGTCCCACAGCCCGTCATTGGCGCCCTCGGCGGCCAGGCGGTAGCGGTCGGCGGCGTCGGCCGCGGCGGGCAGCAGCGAGCCGGCCCAGAACTGCGGCGCGTCGCCGGCCTCGCCATAGGGCACGAGGGTCAGCAGCGCGGCGCCGAGCGCGCCGTCGGCAAGGCGATAGCCCACGGACAGGCGCTGCGGTTCGCGGGCGGCGAGCGCCTCGACCAGGACGTCGGGCAGGGGCTGGCCGGTCAGCGCATCGGTGATGAAGCGCGGCGGCAGGCCTACCAGCTCGCCGTGGCCGGCGCCGATCAACTGGTTCAGCGCCGCGTTGGCGTGGACGACCAGCCACGGCTCGGCCGCCGTGGACTCACCCGCACGCCGGCCGCGCGCGAACACGACCAGCGGGTCGCGCGCGAGATCCGAGAGCTGGCGCAGCACGTCGTCGAAACCTACGGGCATCAAACGGGCATCCTGAGAATCCTTGGCTATACGTCGTAGCAACGGAAGGTTAACATCGTGTAAACCACCATCCGCTATTCTCGTTTATATTTCAGTGAGTTAACTGGATTTGGCGACAATGCAGCGACTCCTGGTTCTGGGCAGCCACCAGCAGAGCTTCCACTGCTTCCGCTACCTGATGGAGGCGGTTGTGGGCGCCGGCGTCGCGGTGGTGGGCCTGGTGCCGCACCAGACCCAGCCGCCGATCGGGCCGGGCGAGGACGTGCGCGACCTGGCCCGCGCGCGCGGCGTGCCGGTGCTGGGCCTGGGCGACCTCGACGGGCTCGGTTTCGACCTCGGCATCAGCCTGATGTTCGACCGGGTGCTGCCGGCCGCGATCGTCGACCGGCCGCCGAAGGGCTTCGTCAACATCCACCTGGGGCCGCTGCCGCGGTTTCGCGGCGTCAACAGCGTGATGCACGCGATCCGCCTGGCGCGGCGCGATGATCACTGGAAGTTCGGCGTCACCCTCCACTACATCGAGCACAAGGTCGATACCGGTCCGGTGATCGAGCTGGCGGAATGCCCGATCCTGCCTGACGACACGGCGGGCGCGTTGCACGCGCGCGCCTGCGCCCTGGTGCTGCCCCTGTTCCAGCGCCACATCCATCGCCTCGTGGAAAGCGATGCGCGCCTGCCGAGCGTGCGGCAGGAGGGCGTGTCGTATTTCTTCAAGAAGGGGCCGGTCGATCACGAGGTCGACCTGAGCCTGCCGCCCGACGAGGTCTACGACCTGGTGCGCGCGCTGACCTTTCCCGGCAAGCCCAGGCCCTACGCGATGGTCGGTGGAAGAAGGATCTACCTGACGCCGGACGAAATCTAGGCCGGGTCGATCAGCAGCTCGGTGCCGTGCAGCGCGATCACCGATCCGCCGATGCCGGCCGAGCGCAGCATCACCACCGGCGGCCAGGCGGGATCGAGCGGGATGGTCACGCGCACGCGGCCGTCCTCGCCGCGCAGCACGCGCTCGCCGCGCAGGTCCTTGCCGTCGAACTCGGCGATGCCGACCGCGCCCTGCAGCACCTCGGCCTCCAGCGCCATCCAGCGCTGGCCCTCTTCGGCGCCGTCGCGCGGGGCGGCGCGCAGCGTGTAGCTGAAGCCCCAGGGGGCGTCGGCCGTGCGCAGCGTCGGCGGGTTGCCCGAGACCGGGCGCACGCCCGGCTGGTTGCGGTCGAAGCCGAGCGTCAGCTTAATCGGCACCGACCGCGCCGCGGGGCCGGGCCGGTCGGGCGCGAAGCGCGTCACCGTGCTGGTCGCGGCGTCGTAGCGCAGCTTGCCGTGCGTCGCGACGAAGCGGGCGATGCGGTCATTGCCGGGATCGAGCGCCGCCGCGGCCTGGCACTGCGCCAGGATGTCGGGGTGGGCAGGGTCGAGGGTCCGGAGCTGTTCGGCCGCCCACAGGTGGATGCCGGCGGCGGCGCGGCGGCGGACGCGGTCGCGCGCCGCTTCCGGCACGAAACGCGCCAACACGGTTTCGAGATGCGCCAGCTTGTCGCGGGTGAAGGCGGCGAAGGATTCCGGCCGGAACGACATCGAGACCTGGCCGCGGAAGGCCTTGGCGACCGAGGCGTCGACGCGGCGGAAGGCTTCGGCGGGGAACAGGTAGCCGAGCCGCGACCACAGCTCGTAGTCGCAGCAGGTCGGTATGTCGGGGTCGTAGCGCAGCTCCGGCCCGATCAGGCGCCGGTTGAAGAAGGTGGCGGAGATCGACGGCACCAGGGCGCATTCCAGCACCGCCTGGGAATCGAACGGCGCGGCGTCGAAGCTGTCGGTGACGATCTCGTGCTCGTCCATGAAGTCGAGCCGCCCGGTGAAGACCGCCGCGTCCGGCGTTTCGTCGAACCAGCGCGCCGCACTGGCGAGCGTGCTCGGGTAGTAGCGCTCGTCGGCGCACAGGATGCCCAGGATGTCGCCGGTCGCGCGCGCCAGGCCCTTGGACAGCGCGTGCGACACGCTGCGGTCGGGTTCGGAGACGAGCTTCACCGGCAGGTCGCGCTGGGCGTCGCGCAGGATCTCCGTGGTGCCGTCGGTCGAGGCGCCGTCCACGGCCACGATCTCGAAGTCGCGGAAGCTCTGGGCGCGCAGCGAGTCGAGCGTACCGCCGATGATCTGGGCGCAGTTGCGCGCGGCGAGCACGATGGAGATGCGTGGCGCGGGCGGGGTGGGCGCGGTCATGCGCGCTAGGCCTTCCGGCCTTCCATGTTCAGGTTGAACAGGATGCCGCGCTCCTTCTCCATGTGCGGGAAGTAGGCCTGGGAGAAGTCGTCGACATGGGCGTGCTCGGTCTGGCGCCAGTCCCACAGCCGCACGTCGACCAGGCCGAGGCTTTCGAGCAGCTTCTTCAGCGACGGCTCGTCATAGGTGGTGCGGTGGTAGATGTGCCCGCCCTGACCGTCCGGGATGCGGCCGTAGAGCGTGCCGAGGAACCAGTCCAGGGTCATGCCCGCCTGGTAGAGCCTGCAGATCACCGCGAAGTTCGGCACGGACAGGCGCAATATGCCGCCCGGCGCCAGCACGCGCAGCCATTCGCGCAGCACAGGCACCACTTCCTCGCGGTCGAAATACTCGATCACCTGGCAGGCATAGAGCAGCGCCGCCGATCCGTCGGCGAAGTTCGCGAGGCTGCGGATGTCCTGCACGTGGTCGACATGCGGGAAGGTCGACTGGTCGACATGCACGAAGCCGGGGATGTGGCGCTTGCCGCAGCCCAGGTGGAGCTTCAGGAGCGCTGTCATGATGTCAGTTGCCGGACCGCACGCGATGCAGGCGGTGGCCGGTCGCGCGCACGGAGTGGCCGATGCGCCGGCCGTCCTCCTGCATCAGGCCGAGGCCGAAGGGCAGGTAGACCGCCTGGGCCTCCCAGCGCCGGGAATTGTCGAACCCTTCGCCGCCGAGATGGGCGTAGACCGGGTTGTTGGCGAGGAAGCGGTACTGCTGCGCCGCGCCGATGCCCTGGGCGCGCAGGTCCCGGACCAGCGCCGCGGGCTCGTCGGCGAAGACGATGTTGTGCAGCGGCGCCTCGCCGCCCGGCACGGTGAACAGATATCCATCCAGCTCCTCGCGCAGCGCGGCGAAGGCGGCACGCTTGCGCTCCAGGCGCTGGTCGAGCGTCTGGAGCTGCGACAAGCCGAAGGACGCGAGAATGTCGTTGAAGCGCAGGTTGGTGCCGATATGCCGGTGCGTGTTGGTCTGGCGCCAGTCCGGGTCGCCATGGTCGATCCAGCACGCGGCCTTGTCGGCCAGCGCCTTGTCCTGGGTCAGCACCGCGCCGCCCTGGCCCGTTGTCATGACCTTGGCGACGGAGAAGCTGAGGCAGCCGATGGTGCCGAAGCTGCCGGCGTTGCGGCCCTCGAAATGCTGGCCCAGCGCGCAGGCCGCGTCCTCGATCAGCGGCAGGCCCTGCTCGCGGCAGAACGCCGCGACTTCGACCAGCACTTGGCCGGTATGGCCGGAGAAGTCGACGAAGCAGACCGCCTTGGTCTTGGGCGTCAGCCGCGCCTTGAGTTGGGCGACGTCGATGCAGCCCGTGGCGAAGTCGATCTCGACCAGGCGCGGCACGAGGCCGACCGAGGTGAAGGCGTTGATCGTGGAGATGACGCCATAGGCCGGCACCAGGATCTCGTCGCCCGGCTCCAGCCCCAGCGCCTTGGCGGCGACGGTCAGCGCGACCGTGCCGCTGACCGTGGGCACGCCATGGGCGATGCCGGCGATCTCGGCGAGGCGCGCACCGAACGCGGCGGTGGCCTTGCCGGGGCCGAGGAAGCCGGTGACGATCTGGTCGCGCACCGCGTCGGCGCATTCCGGCCCGAGCCAGGGTTGCACGAGCGGCAGCATGGGAGCGGGCGCGTTCATCTCAGTTGTCCCCGCTCAGTTGCAGAGAACGTCGAAGCGGTTGCCGAGCCGGTCGGCAATCCAGGGGCCCAGCGGCACCTCGTCGCCATGGCCCAGCGCCTGGTAGTTCTTCAGCCGCGTCCGCGCGCCCTCGGGCACGCAGCGCCAGCAATCGACCACGACGCGGTCGCCGGCGACGGTCCAGTCGATCTCCGCCAGCTCGGGCAGCGGCATGGCGACGACGGTGACGTCGCAGGCCTTCAGCACCTCCGCCGGGCCGTCGGCGAAGGCGATCTGGTTCGACAGCACCGCGCGCACCTCGTCCATCGCCATCGGGTCCCAACCGACGACGCGGCGGCCCTCGGCCACCAGCCAGCGCGTCAGGTCGACGGAGTAGGAGCGCTCGATCACCTGCGTGCCGGGCTTGTAGGCGAGGCCGAGGATGCCGACCGTGTCGCCGGGCCGGGTGATGTCGAGCAGCTTGCGGAACACGTAGGCGCCGTGCTCGTCGTTGCTGTCGTCGACCGCGCGCAGCAGCGCCGAGGTGCCGCCGATCGCCTCGACCAGCACCGCCAGCGCCTTGTTGTCGCGCGGCCAGCACGGGCCGCCATAGGGCATCGCGCCCTTGAAGAAGCGCTTGCCGATGCGGTGCGACAGCGCGCCGGTGATCCGGTCCACGTCCGTCGTCGGCATCTCGTTGCACAAGCTGAGCAGCATGTTGGCGAAGGCCACGCGCATGGTCTCGTGCGTGTTCGACGCGATCTTGGTGATCTCGGCCTCGACCGCCTTCATGCGCACGATCGGCGCGTTGTTGCGCAGCATCGCCTGGTGCACCTGGCCGACCAGCGCGTCGCCCGGCGAACTGGCCTCGCCGATCAGCACGTAGTCGGGCTGCTCGAAGCCCTTGACCACCTCGCCCAGCGCGATGAAGGCGGGGTTGTAGCTGTACTGCAGCCCGTGGCCGATCCTGCGGCCCGAGGCTTCCTCCAGCGCCGGACCGATGAAGCGGTCGCTGCTGCCGGGCAGCACGGTCGATACCAGCGAGACCGAATGCGGCCCTTCCTTGTCGCGGATCGCCGCGCCGATCGTGCGGAACGCGTCGAGCACGTATTTCAGCGAGAAGCCGCCGAGCATGTTCGAGGGCGTGGGCACGATCACGAAGGTCAGGTCGGACTGATGCACCGCCTCGCGCGCGTCCGAGGTGGCGCGCAGCCGGTCGGACCCGAGGCCGGCCAGGCGCTCGGCCACGCCTTTTTCCTGGGTGTGTAGGCTGCGGCCGTTCACCGCGTCGACCAGCGCCCGGTTGACGTCGTAGCAGACGACCTGGTGGCCGGCGGCGCCCAGGCACGCGGCGAGCGTGTGGCCGACCTTGCCGAGGCCGAAGACGGAGACCTTTGCCATCGTTCTATCCAATCCTTGCGGCACGCACCGGACCGGCGCCGCCGCGCATCAAGTCGATCCGGTTCGGCAGCGGCACGGCGCCGTGCCCCGGCCAGGCGATGTCGTGGAACACGCCCGCCGCCACGGCCTCGGCCGTCTCGACGAAGGCGTCCTCGATCGTGTGCATCGGCGCGAACCCGAGGCTGCGCTCGATCAGCGCGGCGCTGACGCGGTAGTCGCGGTTGTCGGGCTTTGCATCGGTCACGGCGATCTGGGTCGAGGGGTAGTGGCGCAGCACCAGCTCCTGCAGCCCGCGCTTCTGGTAGTTCTCGCCGACCACGTTGAACACGCGGCCCTGGACGGCGCGCGGCTCGGCGTCCAACACGTGGCGCACCGCG
>JAEULC010000407.1 GCA_016792605.1 Rhodospirillales bacterium | reverse complement strand
CACGCGGGCCATGCTGCCGCCCGACACCCATGCGCGCCTGGCGCTGTTCGTGCTGGTGTTCGCCATCGGCATCTCGAACTGGGTGCAGTACGCGCGCACCGTCCGGGCCCAGACCCTGGTGGAGAAGCGCAAGGAGTACGTCCAGGCGGCGCGCGTGATCGGCCTGCATCCGGCGCTGATCATGCTGAAGCACGTCCTGCCCAACGTCATGGGCCCGGTGCTGGTGATCGCCACGGTCGGCTTGGCCGTGGCGGTGCTGACCGAGGCGACCCTGTCCTTCCTCGGCGTCGGCGTGCCGCCGACCCAGCCCTCGCTCGGCACGCTGATCCGCATCGGCAACAACTTCCTGTTCTCCGGCGAGTGGTGGATCGTCATCTTCCCCGGCATCACGCTGGCCGCCCTGGTCCTGGCGGTGAACCTCCTCGGCGACTGGCTGCGCGACGCGCTGAACCCGAAGCTGCGCTGACCGGAAGTCCGCAAGCGCGATCAATCCCGGTCGTGACATACCCTGGGCCGCAACAACGGGTAGTCCCCATGACCAGATCGCGAACCGCCCTCGATTACAGCCGCCGCATCGACCGGGTGATCGCGCATATCGCCGACCATCTCGACGAAACGCTGGAACTGCCTGATCTGGCGCAGATCGCCAGCTTCTCGCCCTATCATTTCCACCGGATCTACCGGTCGATCACGGGCGAGACGGTGGCCGACACGCTGCGCCGGCTGCGGCTGCACCGGGCGGCGGGCGACCTGGTCATGGGGACGCTCGCGGTTGCCGCCATCGCCCGGCGCGCCGGCTATGGCAGCGTTGCCGCCTTCACCCGCAGCTTCGGCGCGGTCTACGGCGTGACGCCGGCCAGGTACCGGCAGCAGGGGCGCTTGGTGATGCCCGACGCATCCACCAGCAACCCGGAGCTTCCCATGCAGTCCGTCACGATCGCCGACCGTTCCCCGATTCGCCTCGCCGCCCTGCCGCACCAGGGTTCCTACATGGAGATCGGCGCCACCTTCGACCGCCTGATGGCCTGGGCGGCGCCCCGCGGCCTGCTCGGGCCCGGGACGCGCAGCTTCGGCATCTATTACGACGATCCCAATGCGGTGCCGGCCGCGAAGCTGCACTCGGAAGCCACGCTGTCGATTCCGGACGACATGACCAAGGTCGACGCGCCGGCGCGCATCGTCGACCTCGCCGGCGGACGTCACGCCGTGCTGCGGCACAAGGGGCCCTATGCCGAGCTCGAGAACGCCTATCGCTGGCTCTACAAGGAATGGCTGCCGCAGAGCGGCGAGGAACCGGCCGACCGGCCCTGCTTCGAGGAATACCTGAACAATCCGCGCGACCTGCCGCCGGCCGAGTGGCTGACGGATATCTGCCTGCCGCTGGCGCCGCGATAGGCCAACGGCGAGTCGTGGCCGGGAATGCCGGCCACGACGCTCCCGCCGCCTTACGCCGCCTGCTTGTCCAGCTCGCGCAGGATCGCGTCGCCCATCACCACGGTCGACACGCGCGCCGCACCCGGCTGCATGATGTCGGCGGTGCGCATGCCGCCCGCGAGCACCTTCTCGACCGAGCTCTCGATCAGCTTGGCGTCGTCCTCCAGGTCGAAGGAGTAGCGCAGCAGCATCGCGAAGCTCAGGAGCTGTGCGATCGGGTTGGCCATGTTCTTGCCGACGATGTCGGGCGCGCTGCCGTGGATCGGCTCGTAGAGCGCGTGCTGGCGGCCCTGCTTGTCGACGGCGCCGAGCGAGGCCGAGGGCAGCATGCCGAGCGAGCCGGTGAGCATCGCCGCGCAGTCCGACAGGATGTCGCCGAACAGGTTGTCGGTGACGATCACGTCGAACTGCTTGGGGTTGCGCACGAGCTGCATGGCGCAGTTGTCGGCGTACATGTGCGACAGCTCGACCTTCGGGTACTCGGCCTTATGGACCGCAGTCACTTCCTCGCGCCAGAGCTGGCCGCTTTCCATCACGTTGGCCTTCTCGACCGAGCAGACCTTGTTCTTGCGCTTCTTGGCCAGGTCGAAGCCGACACGCGCGATGCGCTGGATCTCGTGGGTAGTGTAGACCTGGGTGTTGACGCCGCGGCGCTGGCCGTCGGGCAGCTTCTCGATGCCGCGCGGCTCGCCGAAATAGATGCCGCCGGTCAGTTCGCGCAGGATCAGGATGTCCAGGCCGCGCACGATGTCCGGCTTCAGGCTCGAGGCGTCGACCAGGGCGTCGAACACCAGCGCCGGCCGCAGGTTCGCGAACAGGCCGAGTTCCTTGCGCAGGCCCAGGATCGCCTTCTCGGGGCGCTTGTCGAAGGGCAGGGTGTCGTATTGCGGGCCGCCGACGGCGCCGAACAGCACGGCGTCGGCCGCCATGGCGTCGGCCAGCGTGTTGTCGGTGAGCGGGCTGCCATACTTGTCGTAGGACGCGCCGCCGACCAGGCCTTCCTGGATGTCGAACTTCACCGCGCGGCGGCGGTCGAACCAGTCGATGACGCGCCGGACCTGCACCATCACTTCCGGGCCGATGCCGTCGCCGGGCAGCACCAGCATCTTCTTGTTCGATTTCATGGGAATCCTTCCATCAGGGGGAGTCAGTCATCGCGGGGCGGGGAGGAGTCAGGCGGGGGCGCGATCATCGACGACGACGATCGTTCCAGCAATCAAATCATGCAGGGCCCGGCGCCGCCCCGTGACAAGAATGAGCAGCCAGCCGAGCAGCAGGGTGGCCAGTGTCGCGAACCGGGCGGCGAACCGCAGCGTCGCCCGGCCGAGACCGGGCACCTCGCCGTCGCGGTCGCGGACCGAAAGCCCCAGCAGCCGCTTTCCGAGCGTGCGTCCGGCGCCGCTGCTCTCGGCCAGGGCGCAGTAGGCCCAGGCGAAGCCGATCGCGACGAGGAAGAAGAGAGCGTCGGTGGCGCCCGCCGCCCGGCGGTCGACCGACCAGCCCAGCAGGGTCACCAGCATGTAGTAGTCGACGAACAGGAAGCCGATCAGCACGAGCCCGTCGACAAGGGCGGCGGCGCTGCGGCGCAGGAAGCCGGCGGGCGATAGCGACCGCGCCGACACCGGTGCGGCGGGGCGAAGCTCGTCGAGGGGCAGGGGCGAGGACATGAGCGGTGCTGCGATCCCGGCCATGCTCCCGAAGCGCCCCCCGGCCTTGCGTCAGTTCAGTCCGCGCACGTCGGTCAGGCGCCCGGTCAGCGCCGCGGCCACGGCCATGGCCGGGCTGACCAGGTGCGTGCGCCCGCCGAAGCCCTGGCGGCCCTCGAAATTACGGTTCGAGGTGGAGGCGCAGCGCTCGCCCTGCTGCAGCTTGTCGGCGTTCATCGCCAGGCACATCGAGCAGCCGGCCTCGCGCCATTCGAACCCGGCCTCGAGGAAGACCTTGTCCAGGCCCTCTTCCTCCGCCTGGTGCTTCACCAGGCCCGAGCCCGGCACCACCAGCGCGCGCAGCCCCGGCTTCACCTTCTTGCCCTTGGCGACGGCGGCCGCCTGGCGCAGGTCCTCGATCCGCGAATTGGTGCAGCTGCCGATGAAGACCGTGTCGATCGGAATCTCGTCGATCCGCATGCCAGGCTTCAGGCCCATGTACTCGAGTGCGCGCTTGATGCCGTTGCGGCGCATCTCGTCCTTTTCCTCGCTCGGGTCGGGCACGCGGCCGTTGATCGGCTGCACCTGCTCCGGGCTGGTGCCCCAGGTGACCTGCGGCAGGATGTCCTCGGCCTTCAGCTCGACGACGCGGTCGTAGTGCGCCCCCGGGTCGGACGGCAGGGTCTTCCAGTAGGCGACCGCCTGTTCCCAGGTGCCGCCCTTGGGCGACATCGGCTTGCCCTTCATGTAGGCGAAGGTGGTCTCGTCCGGCGCCACCAGCCCGGCGCGGGCGCCCGCCTCGATCGACATGTTGCAGACCGTCATGCGGCCTTCCATCGACAGGCCGCGGATCGCGCTGCCGGCGTACTCGATCACATGGCCGGTGCCGCCGGCGGTGCCGATCTTGCCGATGATCGCCAGGATGATGTCCTTCGCCGTCACGCCCCTGCCCAGCGTACCCTCGACCTTGACCAGCATGTTCTTGGCCGGCATCTGCAACAGCGTCTGGGTGGCGAGCACGTGCTCGACCTCCGAGGTGCCGATGCCGAAGGCCAGCGCGCCGAACGCGCCATGCGTCGCCGTGTGGCTGTCGCCGCACACGATCGTCGTGCCGGGCTGGGTGAAGCCCTGTTCCGGCCCGATGACGTGGACGATGCCCTGGCGGATGTCGTCCATCTTGAACAACGGCACCTGGAAATAGGCGCAGTTGTCGTCCAGCGTCTCGACCTGCAGGCGCGACTCCGCGTCCTCGATCCCGGCGGCGCGGTTGGTCGTCGGCACGTTGTGGTCGGCGACGGCCAGCGTCAGGTCGGGGCGGCGCACCTTGCGGCCGGCGATCTTCAGCCCCTCGAACGCCTGCGGGCTGGTCACTTCGTGGACCAGGTGGCGGTCGATATAGAGGACGCAGGTGCCGTCCGGGTTGCGGTCAACGACGTGGCTGTCCCAGATCTTGTCGAACAGGGTGCGTGGCTTCGTCGCCATGGGCGTTTCCTCTTCCTGACGGGCTCGGTGCGGCTGGGGGGCGAGTTACGCCTTCGCCGCCTTTTTGGCCTTCTTCTCCGCCTTGGGCGCCTTCGGGGCCGCGTCGCTGCCCGGCGCCTCGGCTACGGCCGCTTCCTGCTGCGACTGGAAGGCCTGCAGCTCCTTGATGCGCGCGCTCTTGCCGGTGCGGCCGCGCAGGTAATAGAGCTTCGCCCGGCGCACGTCGCCGCGGCGCACCACCTCGATGCCCGCGATGCGCGGCGAGTAGAGCGGGAAGACGCGCTCGACGCCCTCGCCATAGCTGATCTTGCGGACGGTGAAGGCCGAGTTGACGCCGGCGCTCTTGCGCGCGATGCACACGCCCTCGAACATCTGGACGCGCTCGCGCTCGCCTTCGACGACCTTCACGTTCACGCGCAGCGTGTCGCCCGGCTTGAACTCGGGCACCTTGGTGCTTTCCGTCAGCTTGGCGACCGTCTCGGCGTTCAGTTTCTCGATCACATTCATGACACGTACCCTTGTGATTGTTGGCGGCCGGCCTGGTAGCGCGACCACAGGTCGGGACGGCGCTCGCGCGTCGTCTTCTCGGCTTCGGCAAGGCGCCAAGCCTGGATCTTCTCGTGATGCCCGGAGAGAAGCACTTCGGGCACCTTCAGGCCCTGCCATTCGGCGGGGCGGGTGAAATGCGGGTATTCCAGCAACCCGCGTTCGAAGCTTTCTTCGGCCAGCGCCTCGGCATCGCCGATCACGCCCGGCAGCAGCCGCACGCAGGCGTCGATCAGCGCGATCGCCGCGGGCTCGCCGCCCGACAGCACGAAGTCGCCGAGGCTCACTTCCTCGATGCCGCGGCGCTCGATCACCCGCTGGTCGATGCCCTCGTAGCGGCCGCAGAGCACGATGGCACCCGGCCCTTCGGCCAGCGCCTGCACGCGCGCCTGGGCGAGCGGCCGGCCGCGCGGCGTCAGATAGATCAGCGGCAGGTCGGCGCCGGCCTCGGCCTGCGCCGCGCCGATCGCGGCATCGACCACGTCGGGGCGCATCACTAGACCGGTGCCGCCGCCGAACGAGGAGTCGTCGACGGTCTTGTGCTTGTCCATAGCGCTGGCGCGGATGTCGCGCGCCTGAAGCGACCAGAGGCCGCTCTCCAGCGCGCGCCCCGCCAGCGACACGCCCAGCGGCCCCGGAAACATCTCTGGGAACAGGGTCAGGACCACGGCCTGCCAGCGCGCGCTACGCATCGCTCGCCTCCCCGGCTTCCTGCGGCATCTCCACCACGACGCGCCCACCCTGGAGGTCGATCACCGGCACGGCAGCCTTGGTGAAGGGCACCAGCGCCGTGCCACCGGCCCGGAGCGCGATCTCGACCATGTCGCCGGCGCCGTGGTTGTAGACCGCGCGCACGACGCCCAGCGCCGCGCCGTCGCGATCTTCCGCCGCCAGGCCGATCAGGTCGGCGTGGTAGAACTCGTCCTCGTCGGGCGCCGGGAAAGAAGCGCGGTCGGCGTAGAGCCGCGTGCCGCGCAGCGCCTCGGCCTGGTCGCGATCCTCGACCCCGTCGATCCGGGCCAGGATCTCGCCGCGGGCCTGGCCGATCGGCGTCAGCACGAAGCGGCGCTTGCCGGACTCGTCGCTGAGCGGCCCGTAGGCGGTGACGTCCGCCGCTGCGGCGGTGAAGCTCTTCACCTTCACCGCCCCCCGCACGCCATGCGCGCCGGCGATGGCGCCGACGCAGACCAGGCGCGGCTTTGCGGCGCCCGGATTCTGCGCGGCCGGGGCACGGGTGCCCGGTCCATCGTTCGTCGTCGACATGGCGTGGTCCAATTTCGGTTCGCCTGGCTTAGCTGGCAGCCGGCGCGTCGGCGGCAGGATCGGCCGCCTTGGCAGCCTCGGCGGCGGCCTTCAGGCGTTCCTGGGCCTTCGCCTTGGGCTGGTTCTTCTTGGTCTGTTCCGGAATCGCCGGCTTCGGGCCAAGGTTGCGCTTGAACAGGAAGTGCGCGACGCGCTCGGACGGCTGCGCGCCGACCGACAGCCAGTGCTTCACGCGCTCTTCGACGATGACGATGCGGTCGGCGTGGTCCTTCGGCAGCATCGGGTTGTAGGAGCCGATGCGCTCGATGAAGCGGCCGTCGCGCGGGCTGCGCGAGTCGGCGACGACGATGCGGTAGAACGGGCGCTTCTTCGCGCCGCCACGGGCCAGTCGGATCTTAAGGGACATCTTGGCTATATTCCTTTTGTGGTGTCAGAATTGGTTGCGGTGCCTTTGAAGGGTCAGCGGCGGCCAAGGCCGAGACCGGCGAGGCCGTGACGCATCAGGCCTTTCTGTCCCAGCTTGCCCATCTGCTTCATCATGCGGGCCATGTCGTCATACTGTTTCATGAGGCGGTTCACGTCCTGCACCGTGACGCCCGCGCCCGCCGCGATACGTTTGCGACGCGAGGCGTTCAGCAGCTTGGCGTTCTTCCGCTCGGCCTTGGTCATCGACAGGATGATGGCTTCCTGCTTACCGATCATCTTGTCATCGATCTTGGCGTTGGCGATCTGCTTCTGCATCTGGCCGATGCCCGGCAGCATGCCTAGCATCGAGCCAAGGCCGCCCATCTTCTTCAACTGACGGAGCTGGCTCACCAGGTCGTCCAGGTCGAACTGGCCCTTCTGGGCCTTCTTCGCCAGCTTCTCGGCTTCCTCGCGCTCGACCGTCTCGGCCGCCTTCTCGACCAGGCCGACGATGTCGCCCATGCCCAGGATGCGGCCGGCGATGCGGTCGGGGTGGAAGGTCTCCAGCGCGTCCAGCTTCTCGCCGACGCCCATCAGCTTGATCGGCTTGCCGGTCACCGCGCGCATCGACAGCGCCGCGCCGCCGCGCGCGTCGCCGTCGACGCGGGTCAGCACGATGCCGGTCAGCCCGACCTTCTCGTTGAAGCCGCGGGCGACATTGACCGCGTCCTGGCCGGTCATCGAATCCGCAACCAGCAGCGTTTCGTGCGGCTGGGTCGCGTCGCGCACGGCGGCGACCTCGGCCATCAGCGCCTCGTCGATCGCCAGGCGACCGGCGGTGTCGAGCAGCAGCACGTCCATGCCTTCCAGCCGCGCCGCCATCATCGCGCGCTTGGCGATGTCCACGGGCGGCTGGCCGGCGACGATCGGCAGGGTCTTCACCTCGGCCTGCTGGCCGAGCACGGCGAGCTGCTCCTGCGCGGCCGGGCGCTGGGTGTCCAGCGAGGCCATCAGCACGCGCTTCTTCTCGCGCTGGGTCAGGCGCAGCGCGATCTTCGCGGTCGTCGTCGTCTTGCCCGAGCCCTGCAGGCCGACCATCAGGATCACAACCGGCGTCGGCGCGTTCAGGTCGACCCCGGTCTCGCCGACCGTATCCATGCCCGACGCGCCATCGCCGCCGCCGAGCGTGCGGACGAGTTCGTCGTGGACGATCTTGATGACCATCTGGCCCGGCGTGACCGAGCGCAGCACGTCCTGGCCGACCGCCTTTTCGCGGACCTGGGCGATGAAGGTCTTGACCGCGGGCAGGGCCACGTCGGCCTCGAGCAGCGCCAGGCGGACCTCGCGCAGCGCCTCGTCGACGTCGCCGGGGGTCAGCGCCGCGCGCTTGCGCAGCCGCTCCAGTACCTCGCCCAGCTTGCCTGTAAGGCCCTCGAACATCCGAACCCTTGGTCCCAAACGAAAGCGCGCCAGTGCGCGATACTCGCGGACTGGCGGACATCCGGCGGCATGGTCTGCCGGACGCTTTTGGACATTGCTGTCGAAAAGCGGCCGGAATGTAGGGGGGTGGCCCCCCGTCGTCAACAGCCGCGTCAAGCAAGCTGGGGCAGGGGCTTGAGAAGGCTAGCGCTTTAACACTTTTCGGCTGAGCGCGGTCCGGTCCTGCCAGCCATGGCGAGCCAGTTCCGGGTCCAGGTGCTCCTCCGCCGGCCAGCCCAGGCACAGATAGGCGATGAACTCCCAGCCGACTGGCACGTCCAGGGCCTGAGCGACCGCCTGGGGGTCCAGGATCGACACCCAGCCCAGGCCCAGGCCCTCGGCCCTGGCAGCCAGCCACAGCGTCTGGATCGCGCCTACCGCTGAGTAGCGCAGGGTCTCGGGCATGGTGCGCTGGCCCAGGCCGTGGCCCTGGGGCGTGGCCTGGTCGCAGAACACTGCCAGGTGGATCGGAGCGACCTGCAGCCCTTCCAGCTTCAACCCGGCATAGACCTGGGCTCGCTCGCTCGCGTAGCTCTCCAGGGCCTCGCGGTTGCGGGCGGTGAAGTCGGCGATCACGGCCTGGCGCCGGGCCGGGTCGTCCACGGTCACGAAGCGCCAGGGCTGGCTGTTGCCGACCGAGGGCGCCAGGCTGGCGAGATCGAGCAGCCGCTCCAGCATCGGCGGGTCCACGGGATCGGGCTTGAACCGCCGCACGTCGCGGCGCCACGCGATCAGATCCGCCAGCGCGGCGCGGAATCGCGCATCGAAGCGGGGCGCCCCCGTCACCTGCGCCTCTTCCACAACGCCCCGGGGGCACCACCCAGGCGGAGCTGGAATCGATAATCAACCTCTTTTACGTGTATCAAATTCATAGCGGTATAGTATTGGCAACTCTCGGTAATTTCTGGTATCAATAGGCGAGAATTCTGGATGTTCATGAGACAATATGAACGCAAAAGTAAGTAATATATCGCGCACCCAGGCCCGCCGCGAGGCGGCCATTCACGTGCATATCGGCATGCAGATCAAGCGCGCGCGCGGCGCGGCCGGACTCAGCGAACAAGCCCTGGCCGCGAAGCTCGACCTTCCGGTCGCACGCGTGGCCGCGATCGAGGACGGAACCGAACGTCTGACCGCGCGAGCACTGTTCAACATCGCCTCTATATTGGGACGATCCGTCTCATATTTTTTCGACGATCTCGCGGTCGAGCCGGCGCCCGTCATGACAAGTGGCGCGCCGGTGCCGGTAACCCAGTCGGCGCGCCTAGCGGAAACGAACGCGCTCATCGCCGCCTTCTATCGCATACCGGATATTGATACCCGGCGCGACGTCATTAGATTGGTGCGCGGCATAGCTGAAGATTTATAGTTCCGCATGTGAAGCGCTGCAACGGCGCTGCTGTGACATTCTGTGACGCTAACGATTGCATGAGTCGCCGTCAGGCCGCGATCCGAAAGAGTCATGCGGAATGCGCGCAATTTGGCGTTGCCCGCATCGCACCAATATATTACATATCCCCGCCATCATTCGCTCCAAGCGATGTAATCGCTTTCTTTCGAGGAAGGTATCTCGATGAGTCGCAGGCCCGCCGGTGATTCCATCGACGTTCATGTCGGCAAGCGCGTCCGTGAGCGCCGCGTGCAGCTCGGCATGAGCCAGAAGAATCTGGCCGAGGCCGTCGGCGTCAGCTTCCAGCAGATCCAGAAGAACGAGCGCGGCACCAACCGCATCGGCGCGAGCCGCATGTTTGAGTTGAGCAAGGTGCTCGACGTTCCCGTATCCTTTTTCTTCGACGACCTGCCGCCGCAGCCCCCGATCAAGTCGGTGGTCACCAAAAAGGCCCTGGCGGAGAACCGCGAAGTCTTCTCCCCGGACCTCATGGGCTCGCGCGAGACCCAGGACCTGCTCGACGCCTACTACACGATCACCAACCCGCGCCTGCGCAAGCGGCTCCTGACCTTCATCCGCGGCCTGCACCGGGCGCCGAAGGAAGCCTAGGCGGGCCCCTTCCGGCCGGCCTGTCCCTCGCGCTTGTCGTGTCAGGGGGGCCGGCCTATAACCGGCCCATGAACGACATCCCCGTCTCGGCCGGCCTCTCGTTCGTGAAGATGCACGGTCTCGGCAACGATTTCGTCGTCCTCGACGGGCGGCGCAGCGGGCTGCGCCTGGATTCGCGCCGGGTGGCGGCGATCGCCGACCGGCGCTCGGGCGTGGGGTGCGACCAGCTTTTCGTCCTCGAGCCGCCGACCGATCCCTCGGCCGATGTCTTCATGCGCATCTACAACTCCGATGGCGGCGAGGTCGAGGCCTGCGGCAACGGCACGCGCTGCGTCGGCGCGCTGCTGGCGCGCGAGACGCACGACCCCTCGGTGTCGATCCAGACCGTGGCCGGCGTGCTGCAATCGGTCGTCGAGCGCGACGGCCGGGTGAAGGTCGACATGGGCCAAGCCCTGCTCGACTGGAACCGGATCCCGCTGGCGCGGGAATGCGACACCAATCATGTGCCGGTCGCGGCCGGGCCGCTCAGCGACGCGTGCTGTGTCAACATGGGCAACCCGCACGCCGTGTTCTTCGTGCCTGACGTGAGCAGGATCGACATGCGCGCGGTCGGCCCCGTGCTCGAGCATGATCCGATGTTCCCGGAACGCGCCAATATCGGCGTGGCGCAGGTCCTGTCGGGCGATCCTAAGGCGCCGCGCATCCGGCTGCGCGTCTTCGAGCGCGGCGCCGGCCTCACCATGGCCTGTGGCACCGGCGCCTGCGCAGCCCTTGTCGCCGCCAGCCGCCGCGGCCTTGTGCCGCGCCGCGCCGAAATGGTGATGGACGGCGGCAGCCTGGACGTGGAGTGGCTCGCGGATGGCCGCGTGCTGATGACCGGCCCGGTCTCGATCAGCTTCACCGGCACGCTCGACGCGTCCCTCTTGGCGTAGCTCCAGACGATGACCAGCGCGCCACCCGGCAATGAGGTGATCAGCTTCGGCTGTCGCCTGAACGCCTACGAGTCCGCGGCGATGCGCGGCCTGGCGAGCGAGGCGGGGCTGACCGACGCCGTCATCGTCAACACCTGCGCCGTCACCGCCGAGGCCGAGCGCCAGGCGCGCCAGGCGATCCGCAAGGCGCGGCGCCAGCGCCCCGGCGCCACGATCATCGTCACGGGCTGCGCCGCCCAGATCGCGCCGGAGAAATTCGCGGCGATGCCGGAAGTGGATCGCGTGCTCGGCAACACCGAGAAGCTGCGCGCCGCAGACCTCAATCCGTCGCTCGCCCAGCCACGCGTCGCCGTCGGCGATATCATGGCGGTGCGCGAGACGGCGGGACATCTGCTGCCGGCGCAGGTCGGAGACGGGTTCGAAGATCGCGCCCGCGCCTTCCTGCAGGTGCAGCAGGGCTGCGACCATCGCTGCACCTTCTGCATCATCCCCTATGGCCGCGGCAACAGCCGCTCCGATCCTGTCGGCTCGGTCGTGGAACAGGCGCGCGGCTTCGTGGCGCAGGGCTTCAACGAGCTGGTGCTGACCGGCGTCGACCTGACGGCCTACGGCGCCGACCTGCCGGGGAAGCCGGGCCTCGGCCAGCTCGTGCGCCGCCTGCTGGCGCTGGTGCCCGACCTGAAGCGCCTGCGGCTCAGCTCGCTCGATCCGGTCGAGATCGACGAAGACCTCTGGCGGCTGATCGCCGAGGAAGAACGGCTGATGCCGCACCTGCACCTGTCGGCCCAGGCCGGCGACGACATGGTGCTGAAGCGCATGAAGCGCCGCCACCTGCGCCAGGACATGATCCGCATGGTGGAACGCGCCCGCGCGCTGCGGCCGGACGTGGTGTTCGGCGCCGACCTGATCGCCGGCTTCCCGACCGAGACCGAGGCGATGTTCCAGAATACGTTGGCGCTGGTCGAGGATTGCGGCCTGACCTTCCTGCACGTCTTCCCCTTCTCGCCGCGCGAGGGCACGCCGGCCGCCCGCATGCCGGCGGTACATCCGTCCGAGACGCGCGATCGCGCGCGGCGCCTGCGCCAAGCCGGCGAGGCGGCGCTGCGCCGCCATGTCGCGCGCCGCGCGGGGTCGCTGGACAGCGTGCTGGTCGAGCGCGACGGCCAGGCACGCGCGCGCGACTACACGCCAGTGCGCCTGGCGCCCGGGCTCGGCATGGCGGGACAGGTCCTCGACGTGATGCTGGTCGCGGAGGGCGACGCGCTGGTCGGACACCCGAACGAACGATTGGCGGCCTGACGATGGCGGAGGCCGGATCGGGCGGCGGCTGGCTGAAGCGCCTCGCCGCGGGGCTCAAGCGCAGTTCCTCCAAGCTCGGCGAAGGTATTGCCGGCATCTTCACCAAGCGCAAGCTCGACGCGGCGACGCTGGGGGAGCTGGAAGAGCTGCTGATCGCGTCCGACCTGGGTCCGGCGACGGCGAAGTCGCTCACGCAGAAGATTGCTAAGGACCGGTTCGAGAAGGACATCGCAGAGAACGAAATCCGCGAGGCGCTGGCGACCGAGATCGCGGCGATCCTCGCGCCCGTCGCAAAGCCGCTCGTACCCAATCCCGGCAACCGGCCGCATGTCGTGCTGGTGGTCGGCGTCAACGGCAGCGGCAAGACCACGACCATCGGCAAGCTGTCGAAGCTGCTGCGCGGCGAAGGCAGGAAGGTGATGCTGGTGGCGGGCGACACGTTCCGCGCCGCCGCCGTCGAGCAGCTCCGGATCTGGGGCGAGCGCACGGGATCGCCGGTCGTCACCGGCGCCCCCAACGCCGATGCGGCCGGCCTCGCCTTCGGCGCGCTGGAGCAGGCGCGCCGGGACGGCATCGACGTGCTGTTGATCGACACGGCGGGCCGGCTGCACAACAAGGCCGACCTGATGGCCGAGCTCCAGAAGATGATCCGCGTGCTGCGCAAGATCGAGCCCACGGCGCCGCACGACGTGCTGCTGGTGCTCGACGCCGGCATCGGCCAGAACGCGCTGCAGCAGATCGAGGCATTCAAGGAGATGGTCAGCGTCACCGGGCTGGTGCTGACCAAGCTCGACGGCACGGCGCGCGGCGGCGTACTCGTCGCGCTGGCCGAACGCTTCAAGCTGCCGGTGCATGCCATCGGCGTCGGCGAGACCGCCGACGACCTGCGCCCCTTCTCCGCCGACGCCTTCGCCCGCGCGCTGCTCGGCCTAGAGACCTAGGCCGGTGCATCCGGAACTGGTCGCGCTGGTTCTGGTCTCGGCGTTCCTGCACGCCTCCTGGGGCGCCGTCGTAAAATCCAGCAGCGACCGGCTGATGGCGACGACGGTCGGCGTGCTGGTGCCGGCGCTGATCTGCCTGGTGCTGGCGCAGAAGGTGACGCCCCCCGCGATTCCGGCCTGGCCCTGGCTCATGGCCTCGGTCGCGCTGCATCAGGCCTACTACCTGTTCCTGCTCCTGGCCTATCGCTACGGCGACCTCAATCAGGTCTACCCGATCGCGCGCGGCGGCGCGCCGCTGGTGGTCGCCGCCATCGCGGTGCTGTGGTTGCAGGAACCGATGCCGCCGCTGCGCGCGGCCGGCATGGCGCTGATCTCGGCCGGGCTGTTCGCGCTGGCAATCGACAAGCGCCTGTTCACGCGCGAGGGCGCGTTCAGCGTGGCCTGCGCCGCGGCCACGGCGCTGATGATCGGGGTCTCGACCGCGATCGACTACGTCGGCCTGCACCGCGCCAACTCGACCATGGGCTACATTGTCTGGATCAACCTGATGGAGGCGGTGTTCCTGGTGCCTGTCGCGCTGCTGGTCCGGCGCAAGGCGCTGCCGCGCCTGCCCTGGCGCGAACTGCCCCGGCAGATGACCGCCGGCATCGTCGTCGCGGCCTCCTACGCGATGATGCTCTGGGCGCTCAGCCTCGGCGCCGCCGCGCCGGTCGCCGCGCTGCGCGAAACCTCGGTGGTGTTCGCGGCGCTGATCGGCGCGGTGTTCCTGCGCGAGAAGATGGGCCGCCGCCGCGCCGTGGCCGCCGCCGTCGTTGCGGCCGGCGTCCTGGTGATGAACCTCTAAAGCCCGTCCACGGGATTGCTTCGCGGCGCGAAGACCGGATGGTCGCGCGTCTCGTGGTAGTGCCGCAGCGCCCAGTGGACCGAGGGGAAGGCGAGGTCGTCCCAGGGAATCCGGTCCCAGTCGAACAGCGCCACTTCCTCGCTCTCCGGTCCGGCGGCAAAGCCGGGCTCGGCCAAGGTCGCGCGGTAGATCAGCTGCACCTGGCTGATGCGCGGGATGTTGTAGACGGCGAGCAGCGTGTCGATCGCGATGCGTGCCTGGGCTTCCTCCCAGGCCTCGCGCATCGCCCCGTCGGCGGTCGACTCGTTGAGCTCCAGGTAGCCGGCGGGCAGGGTCCAGTAGCCCTTCCGCGGATGGATCGCGCGCCGGCACAGCAGGATCTGCCCGCCGACCGACACGACCGACCCGACGACGATCTTCGGGTTGTCGTACTGGATGAAGCCGCAATCCGGGCAGAT
>JAEULC010000390.1 GCA_016792605.1 Rhodospirillales bacterium | reverse complement strand
GGTCAAGGCCGCCGCCGAAGAGCTGATGGAGATCGCCTGCGACAGCCCCAAGGCGCTGGTGCGCGTCGCCTGGCATCTCGGCAACCGGCATCTGGCGACCGAGATCCAGGGCAACGTCCTGCGCATCCGCCCCGACCACGTTATCGCCGACATGGCGCGCGGCCTCGGCGCCAAGGTCAGCCTGGTGCAGGCGCCGTTCTGCCCGGAAGGAGGCGCCTACGCCAAGGGCGCGGCGCATCCCGGCCACGAGCTCGGCTCGAAGACGCAGATGCACGGCCATCACCACCACGACCATGACCACGACCACGACCATGATGATGGGCATGGCCACAGCCACGGGCCGCATGGGCACCACCATCACCACGACTGAGCCCCGCGCGGCCGAGGCCGCCCAGCTCTACCGGCTGCTGGCCTGGCTGTCGCCGGCCTTTCCGACCGGCGGGTTCAGCTACTCGCACGGGCTGGAATACGCGGTCGAGGCCGGGCTGGTGCGCGACCGCGACACGGCGCTGGCCTGGATCGACGGGGTGCTGCGCCAGGGCACGGGCCGGCTCGACGCTGGGCTCTTCGCGCTCGCCTGGCGCGCAGTCGATCGGAACGACCAGCAGGAATTCCTCGCGCTCGCCGAATACGCCGCGGCGCTGCGCGGAACGTCCGAGCTCAAGCTCGAATCGGCGCAGCAGGGCAAGTCGTTCCTGCTCGCGGCCGGGACCGGCTGGGCGTCGGACCGCGTCACCGCGCTGATGGCGGCGATGACCGAGGCAGGGATCGAGGCGAGCCTGCCGGTCTCGGTCGCGCTGACCGCCGCCGCGCATGGCCTCGCGCTCAAGCCGGCACTTTCGGGCTACCTGCAGGCCTTCGCCGCCAACCTGGTCAGCGCCGCGGTGCGCGTCATTCCGCTGGGCCAGAGCGACGGGCTGCGCCTGATCGCGGGGCTGGAGGCGGCGACCCGGGCGGCAGTATCCTTGGGCTTGGCCGTCCGGTCGCGCGACGAGCTGGGCGCGGCGTCGCCGATGATCGACTGGTGCTCGATGCGCCACGAAACCCAGTACACGAGGTTGTTCCGCTCATGACCGCCACGATCGCCGCTGTTTCCAAGAAGGCCGCTCCGATGGCGTCGCGCGGTCCGCTGCGCATCGGCGTCGGCGGCCCGGTCGGCTCGGGCAAGACCGCGCTGCTCGACGCGCTGTGCAAGCACATGCGCGACCGCTACCAGATCATCGTCGTCACGAACGACATCTATACCAAGGAAGACGCGATGTTCCTGACCCGCTCCGGCGCGCTGGCGCCCGAGCGGATCGAGGGGGTGGAGACCGGCGGCTGCCCGCACACGGCGATCCGCGAGGACGCGTCGATCAACCTGGCGGCGGTCGAGCGCATGGTCGACCGCTTTCCCGACGCCGAGATCGCCTTCATCGAATCGGGCGGCGACAACCTGGCGGCGACCTTCAGCCCCGAGCTCGCGGACCTGACGATCTACGTCATCGACGTGGCGGCGGGCGAGAAGATCCCGCGCAAGGGCGGGCCCGGAATCACCCGCTCCGACCTGCTGGTGATCAACAAGATCGACCTGGCGCCGATGGTCGGCGCCAACCTGGACGTGATGGACAAGGACGCCAGGCGCATGCGCGGCCAGCGGCCGTTCATTTTCACCAACATCAAGGACGGCAAGGGCGTGGCCGAGATCGCCCGCTTCCTGGTCGAAACCGGCGGCCTGCCGCAGCGGCCGTAAGGCCGTATTGGTTGCCGGCGCCTCGCTTGTGAGCGCGCTTTCAGCGCCCTAGTATCGCCCAAAGGCTTCAGACCGGGATATCGGGGGGATCCAGCGCTTTGCCCATGGTGAGCATGGCCGGGCTGGCAGTCGGCGCGGCGGTCGTCGCGGCCGCTTCCGCGCCGCTGCTTCTATGGCTCTACCGCCGGACGCGGGCCCTGGCCGCCGAAAGCGAGCGCCACGCGGGCGAGGTTGCGCGGGCGCAGCGCGACCTCCGGCGCCTGAACGCCGTGCTGGCGGGATCGGCCGACGGCTACCTCGCCTGGTCGTTCGGCGACAGCGGCGAATTCGTCTCCGACGAACTGGCCACGCAGCTCGAGCTGCCGCGCGAAGCCGGCTATGCCGAGGTGCTGGCGGCGCTGTCTTCCGAGAGCCGAGCCGGATTCGACACCGCCATCCGGCACCTGCGCGAGCACGGCACGCCGTTCTCGATGGTCGTCTCGGCCGACCGCGGCGGTTCCTACCGCGCCGTCGGCCGGCGGATCGCCGAAGCCGGCGGCAAGCCGGTCGTCGATGTCGCCTGGATCATCGACCGCAGCGTCGACGCCGCGGTGGCGGCGCAGCTGCGCGAGGCCGCGACGACGATCGGCGCCGAGCGCGACAAGAACCAGGCGACGCTGGACGCCGCCCCCTTCCCGATGTGGCGGCGCGACGCCAGCCTGGGATTGATCTGGTGCAACGCGGCTTACGCCCAGGCGGTCGGCAGCACACCCGACCGCATAATCGCCGACCAGCGCGAGCTTCTGGCGGGGCCGCAGGGCGGACGCGGCATCGCCCAGCGCGCGGCCGCCGCCAAGGCCGCGATTAGCGAGCCGCGCCATGTCGTGATCGCCGGCGCCCGCCGGCGGGTGCAGATCACCGAGGCGCCGGCTTCGGGCGGCGAGATGGTCGGCATCGCGCGCGACATCACCGAGGTCGAGGAGGCGCAGACCACGCTGGCGCGCCACATGGCGGCGCATGGCGAGGTGCTGGAAAGCATGGCCTCGGCGATCGCGATCTACGCCGCCGACACGCGGCTGATCTTCTTCAACAGCTCGTTCGCGCGGCTGTGGCGGCTGGAGGCGTCGTGGCTCGGCGCCAAGCCGATGATCGGCGAGGTGCTGGAGGCGATGCGCGAGCGCCGGCGCCTGCCCGAGTATGTCGATTTCCGCGCCTTCAAGGCCGACACGACGCGCATGTTCACGACGCTGATCGAGCCGCGCGACGACCTGATGCACCTGCCGGACGACACGACGCTGCGCACCCTTGTCGCGCCGCATCCCCTGGGCGGGCTGATGTTCCTCTACGAGGACGTGACCGACCGCCTGGTGCTCGAACGCTCGTTCAACACGCTGACCGAGGTGCAGCGCGAGACGCTGAACAACCTGCACGAAGGCGTGGCGGTGTTCGGCGGCGACGGCCGGCTGCGCTTGAGCAATCCCGAGTTCGCGCGGCTGTGGAACCTGACACCCGACGACCTGGCCGACAACCCGCACATCTCGGACCTGGTCGAGCGCACGCGCGATTTCTTTCCGCCGGTGAACGACTGGCCCGAGCGCAAGGCCATGATCATCTCGCGCGTCACCGAACCCGAGCCGCGCTCGGGCCGGATCGAGCGCACCGACGACAAGGTGCTGGACTACGCGCTGACGCCGCTGCCCGACGGTGCGGCCCTGCTGACCTATATCGACGTCACCGACCGGTTCCGGGTCGAGCGCGCGCTGCGCGAACGGAACATGGCGCTCGAGGCCGCCGACCGGCTCAAGACCGAGTTCATCGCCAACGTGTCGTACGAGCTGCGCACGCCGCTCAACGCCATCATCGGCTTCACCGAGATCCTGTCGAACGAGTTCTTCGGTCCGCTGAACGAGCGCCAGAAGGACTACACCCGCAGCATCCTGGAATCGTCGCACGGCCTCAGGAACCTCATCAACGACATCCTCGACCTGGCGACGATCGAGGCTGGCTACATGGAGCTGGAGCTGTCCGAGGTCGACGTGGCCGGGCTGCTGCAGGGCGTGGCGCAGCTCACCCGCGAGCGGGCGCGCGAGCGCGAACTCAGCGTCGAGATCGACTGCCCCGCCGGCCTGGGGTCGATCTCGGGCGACGAACGGCGGCTGAAGCAGGCCCTGTTCAACCTGGTCAGCAATGCGATCAAGTTCACGCCGCCCAATGGCAGGATCACGCTCCGCGCCGTGCCGACGGCGGACGGCATCGACCTGGCCGTCGCCGACACCGGCATCGGCATCGCGGCGGAGGACCAGGAGCGCGTGTTCGAGCGGTTCGAGCGCGGCGCCGGCCAGGGGCGCCAGGCAGGGGCGGGGCTGGGGCTGGCGCTGGTCAAGAGCCTGGTCAACCTGCACGGCGGCACGGTCGCCATCGAATCGGCGCGCGGCGCCGGTACCACCGTGCTCTGCCACCTGCCGAAGGCCACGGTATTCCCGCCGGCTACTCGGGCATCGGCGGCACCAGAAGCTGGGGATCGAGCCTAGTCTCGAACAGGTTCAGCCCCCAGTGCAGGTGTGGCCCCGTGGCGCGTCCGGTGGCGCCGAGCTTGCCGAGTACCTCGCCCTTCTTCAGCGCCTGGCCCGCCTTCGCCGCGATCGCGTCGAGATGCATGAACACCGAGCTCAGTCCGTGGCCGTGGTCGAGGATCACGGTCCAGCCAGTGAAGTAGAGGTCGGCCGCCAGCGTCACGATGCCCGCCGCCGGCGCCTTGATCGGCGTGCCGACGGGCCCGGCCACGTCGACGCCGTAATGCGGCGCCCGCGGCTCGCCGTTCAGGATGCGCTGGCTGCCATAGACGCCGCTGATCCGCCCCGTGACCGGCCAGTCGAACGCGACGTGAAAATCCAGCCGCGCGTCGTCGCGCTTGCGCACCTCCCGCACCATCTCTCCTTCCGCCTTGATGCGCGCCTGCACCTCGGGCGGCGGCGTCACCATCTTTTCCGGCAGGCCGTCGATGCGCTGGACGGCAAACTGGCGCGGCGCGACGGCCACCTGCCTAGCCTCGCGCTTGCCGTCGGGATAGGCGATTTCCAGCGCCACCGCCTTGGCCTCTCGGCTCGCGCCGAGCAGGAAAATCCCCTGGGGCGAGACGCGGACGGGGCGGCCATCCACGGCGACCGTCGAACCGGGCAGGACGCGCGCCTGCATGAGTCCGCCCTGCACCAGCGCGCCGTCGAAGGTCACGCGCTCGGCGGCGATGGCCGGCGTCGCCAGCAGCACGCTCGCCAGCAAGAAAGCGCGACGCCTCACAGCAGCGATCCCTGCGATCCGTCGGGCGTCGTCTTGCGCGCCGGGCGGGGGGCAGGCGCGGGTGGGCCGTTGACCGTCGCCGCGACCTCGCCGTCATGGAAGCGCAGCGCCACGCGCTCGCCGCTGCGCGCATCGGCGGCGGCAGTCACGGGCTTGCCTTGGGCATCGCGCACCAGCACGAAGCCGCGCTCCAGCACGCGCTCGTAGGAGTAGGACTCGAGCAGGCCGGCAACCGAGGCGAGGCGCTGCTGGTGGAAGCCGATCGTCCGGTCGCCCGTCGCCGTCAGGCGGCGGAACAGGTCCTGCAAGCGATGCTCGCCATCCTCGAAGCGCCGATGGAGGAGTTCGGACCGCAGGCGCTGCGTCACCGACTGGGCCAGGCGGCGCGCGGCCGAGAGCGTCGCCTCGGGGCGCGGCAGGGCGGCCCAGCCATGGGCGACGCGGCGGCTGCGGTCGTCCAGCAGCACCCGCGCGGCGTTGCCCAGGCGCTCGGTCCAGCCGTCGAGGCGCTGGCTGCATTCCTCCACCACCTCGCGCGGCCTGGGCAGGCCGCGCACCAGGTCGGCGAGGCGGGTGCGGCGGTCGGCCACCTGGCGGCGGGCGCAGGCGGTGAGGCGCTGGTCGAGGCCCTGCAGGTTGGCCAGCAGCTCGGCGCGCACCGGCACGGCCATCTCGGCCGCGGCGGTCGGCGTCGGCGCGCGGCGGTCGCTGGCGTAGTCGATCAGCGTCGTGTCGGTCTCGTGGCCGACGGCGGAGATCAGCGGAATGGCGCTCGCCGCCGCGGCGCGCACGACGATCTCCTCGTTGAAGGCCCAGAGGTCCTCCAGGCTGCCGCCGCCGCGCGCCACGATCAGCACGTCGGGCCTGGGCACCTTCCCGCCGGGCTGAAGCCGGTTGAAGCCCTCGATCGCGGCGGCGACCTGGGCGGCCGCCCCTTCGCCCTGCACCAGGACAGGCCACACCAGCACGTGGCGCGGGAACCGGTCGTCGAGGCGGTGGAGGATGTCGCGAATCACCGCGCCGGTCGGCGAGGTCACGACGCCGATCACCGCGGGCAGGTAGGGGATCGGCTTCTTGCGCGCCTGGTCGAACAGCCCCTCGGCGGCAAGCTTCCTGCGCCGGTCTTCCAGCAGCTTCAAGAGCGCGCCTTCGCCCGCGAGCTCGATCGATTCGATCACGAGCTGGTATTTCGACCGCTCCATGTAGGTGGTCACGCGGCCGACGCAGACCACCTCCATGCCGTCCTCGGGTCGGATCGCCAGGCGGCCGGCCGTGCCGCGCCAGCAGACCGCATCGATCATCGCCTCGCTGTCCTTCAGCGCCAGGTACATGTGGCCCGACGCGGCGCGCTTCAGGCCGGAGATCTCGCCGCGCACGCGCACGCGGCCGAACTGATCCTCGACCGTGCGCTTGAGCGCCCGCGACAGGTCGGCGACCGATTGCTCGGGCAGATTGCTGCCCATGAGCGAGCTGGACTCGGGGAGGGCTTGCGTTGCCATGACCGCATGATACACGGGGGCCGCCTGAAGGTGGACCCGGGACGGAAGGGGGCAG
>JAEULC010000353.1 GCA_016792605.1 Rhodospirillales bacterium | reverse complement strand
GCGGCGCGGATCACCGGCTCGCCCGAGCGCGCGACCAGGCGCTTCATGATGCCGGACCAGTCGCCGCTGTCGCTTTCCGGGCCGACGATCCGCCCGGTCAGCATCAGGGCCCAGGTCGAGGCGTTGACGAACACCGACTCGCTGCGCCCGACATGGCGCTCCCAGTCGGCGCCGCCGATCTTGTCGCGAATCAGCCGGTCGGCCGTGTCGGCGTCGGGAATGCGCAGCAGCGCCTCGGCCAGGCACATCAGCACGATGCCCTCGCGCGAGCTCAACGCGTATTCATGCAGGAAGGCGTCCAGCCCGCCCTGGCGGGTACGCCGCTCGCGCACCGCGCGGACCAGGCCGCGGGCGCGGTCGGCGATGCGGTCGAGCGAATCGGCGGGCAGCGCCGCGCGCTGCAGCAGGGCCTCGACGCAGGCCGTCTCGTCGGCGCGGTGCAGCGCCCGGACCTGGGCCCGGAGCGCGGTCGGAACGGAAAGTGGTTCGGCGAAGATCATGCGGAGTATATATACCGACGATGGGCGCCGGTTCACCCCCCAAGCTGATCTACCTCGTCACCGAAGACTGGTATTTCCTCTCGCATCGCATGCCGATGGCGCGCGCGGCGCGGGATGCCGGTTTCGAGGTGGTGGTGGCGACGCGCGTAAATCGCGCGGAGGACCGCCAGGCGATCGAGACCGAGGGCTTCCGGGTGGTGCCACTCGACTGGACCCGCGGCAGCCGCAATCCGCTGACCGAGCTGATGGAGATGGCAGCCATCGCAAGGCTGTACCGGCGCGAGAAGCCGGCGATCGTGCACCACGTGGCGATGAAGCCGGTGCTGGAGGGCGGCATCGCCGCCTGGATCGCCGACGTGCCGGCGATCGTCAACGCGCTGACCGGGCTGGGCGCCGTTTTCATCGGGCGCGGCCTGGCGATGCGCCTGCTGCGGCCCGCAATCCGGCTGATCCTGCGCGTGGCGCTGGACCACCCGCGCAGCCGGCTTGTCATGCAGAACCAGGACGACCTGGACCTGATGCTGCGCAAGGGGCTGGTGTCGCCCGACCGCACCGTGCTGATCCCCGGATCGGGCGTCGACATCGCCAAATTCGCGCCCTCACCCGAACCCGCCGGACCGCTGACGGCCGCCCTCGTCGCCCGCATGCTGTCGGACAAGGGCGTGGGCGAACTGGTCGAGGCCGCAAGGCTGTTGAAGCAGCGCGGCGTGACGCTGCGCGTCCGGCTGGTCGGGCCGCGCGACGACCACAACCCGGCCGCCATTCCCGCTGATCAGCTGGAAGCCTGGGTGCGCGAGGGGCTGGTGGAATGGCCCGGCGAGGTGAAGGACGTCGCCGGCCTGTGGCGCGACACGGCGATCGCGGTGCTGCCCTCCTACCGCGAGGGCCTGCCCAAGTCGCTGCTCGAAGCGGCGGCCAGCGGCCGGCCGATGATCGCGACCGACGTGCCGGGCTGCCGCGAGGTAGTGCGGCATGGCGAGACGGGCTTGCTAGTGCCACCGCGCGATCCGGTGGCGCTGGCCGACGCGCTGCAGACGCTCGCCGGCGACGCCGGCCTGCGCCGCCGCTACGGCCAGGCGGCGCGCAAGCTGGCGGAAGAGCGCTTCTCCGACCAGGCCATCGCCCAGGCGATGGTCCGGCTCTACCAAGACCAGGTGGCGCGGGCGGAACGGAAAGCCCAGGCGGAACGCGGGCTTGCCGGCAATTGATCTAGTTTTAGCGCAAAGCCAGGAAACCGCTGCGGCGCAGGCGAAACTTCACGCCGCGTACCGGAAAAATTAACGCCTGCGCGTCATGCTGGGCCGACCAGAAACGATCCCCGTCCCGAAGGGATGCCCCCATGTCGCTCGCGTGCCGCCTCTCTCAGGCCTTCAGCGCTTTGACCGGCGTGATGATGCTTTTTGCCGTGCTGCTCGTGCACGGCTGATCCCGACCTCGGTCGCCTCGGCGCTGCGGTAGCGGAACACGCCCTCGCCCTGCGCCAGCAGATTTCCCTTCCCGTCCCTGACCTCGCCCTTGGCGAAGAAGATGCGCTTGCCGCCGCCGGTCTTGCGGCCGGTGGCGATCAGCACGCCCTTGTCGACATTGCCGACGAAGCTTGTCGTGATCGAGATCGAGGCCGAGAGCAGCGGCGGCTGGCCCGGCGGCACGTACTGCCCGGCGACGGAGCAGGCCACGTCGATCAGCGTCATCATGATGCCGCCATGCACCACGCCCGAGCGGTTCAGGTGCTCGGGCCGCACCTTCAGGGTGCAGGTGCCGCTTTCGGCGGTGGCCTTGCCGATCTTGTAGCCGATGAACCGGCCGAACGAGGGAATCTTGGGGGCAGTGGAACGCTTCGTGCCGGCGGACGCCATCAGTCTACTTCCTCATGTCCTTCAGGATCTCGCGGGCCGCGTTATACCCCGGAATGCCTGAAACGCCACCGCCGGGATGCGACGAGGAGCCGCACTGGTAGAGGCCTTGGATCGGGCTGCGATAGTCGGAGTAGTGCGGGGCGGGGCGCTGGAAGAAGAGCTGGTCGGGTGACAACTCGCCATGGAAGATGTGGCCGCCCGGCAGGCCGATGATCTCCTCCAGGTCGGGCGGCAGCAGCACCTGCATGTCGATCACGTCGGACGAGAAGCCGGGCGCGAAGCTGTCCATCGTGTCCATCACCGTCTTGATGAAGTTCTGGCGCTCGTCCTTCCAGTCCTTGCCCTTGAGCTGGTAGGGCGCGTGGCCGCCGAACAAATTGACCACGTGCTTGCCAGGCGGGGCGAGCGTGGTGTCGACGATGGTCGGGCAGACCGGGGTGATGAAGGGACGCTGCGAGTAGTTGCCGTACTTGGCGTCGTCGTAGGCCTTCTCCAGGTAGTCGATCGTCGGCCCCAGATGGACGTAGGTCGGGTAGTCGAACCCGGCCTTGGCCTTGTCGAAGGCCTTGTATTGCGGCGGGCGCTCGGCGGCGACGTTGATCTTGAAGGCGGTCGAGAAGCTGCGGTAGCTCTCGATGTCGCCGAGGAACTCCGCTGGCAGCTCCTTGCGGTCGACCAGCTTCAGGAACAGCGTCTTGGCATGGGCGTTGGACGCCACGGCGCGGGCGCGGATCTCCTCCCCGCCCTTCAGCACCACGCCCACGGCGCGGCCGTTCTCGACCAGGATCTTCTCGACCACGGCGTTGACGCGCGTCTCCATGCCGTAGCGCCGGCCGCTCTCGGCGATGGCATTGGAGATGGCGCCCATGCCGCCGCGGATGAAGCCCCAGCCGCCAGCGCCGGCATGCTCGCCCATGATGTGGTGCATCAGGACATAGGCCGTGCCCGGCGACTTCGGGCCCGCGAAGGTGCCGATCGAGGCGTAGTAGGCCAGCGTCGCCTTGACGATGTCGCTCTCGAACCAGCGCGACAGGTAGTCGTAGACCGACTGCGTCATCAGGTCGGCGATGCGGTAGAGCTGGCCCGCCACGTCGCGGTAGCGCCAGAGCAGCGTTGCCGTCGCCTTGATGCTCTTCCAGTCGCGCTTCGAGGGATCGACCGGCGTTTCGTAGAGGATGCGCCGGACGACATTGGTCGCCTCGCGCAGGTACTGGTCGAAGAGCGGGTAGATCTCGGCGTCCTTCTTCGAGAAGCGCGCGAACTGGGCCTGGGTCTTCTTGACGTCGTCGTGGAAGAAGATGTGGTCCCCGTTCTCCAGCGGCACGAACAGGTCGTTCGCCGGCAGCACGGTGAGGCCGAACTTCTTGAGCTCCAGGTCGTTAATGACGCGCGGGCTCAACAAGCTCATCACGTAGGACGCCACCGACCAGCGGAAGCCCGGCACCACCTCCTCCGTCACCGCCGCCCCGCCCAGGAGATGCCGGCGCTCCAGCACCAGGACTTTGAGGCCGCCCTTCGCGAGATACGCCCCGCAGGTCAGCCCGTTATGCCCGCCGCCGATGATCAGGGCGTCGTAGGTAGTCGCCATGGAATGCATGCCCCCGGAGTTCTGCTCTATTCGATCAGACCACTACGCCGCGCGCCAGACCACCGGGAAAGCGGCGGAGTCCATCGGCTGGCCGACCTCGGGGCCGCCCGTCTTGGGCGGCGGGGGCGACATGTAGCCCTGGCGGAGCGTGTAGATCGCATCGTCGCCGGTCCAGCGCGCGGCGAAGGCCCGTCGGCGACTAGCCGACCGATTTGGCGGCGCGCCGTGGACCGCGAGGCCGTGGAAGGCGATGCAGTCGCCGGGCTGCAACTCCCAGGCGAGGACCTTGTACTTCCCGGGCTCGGCGTCGATGTCGGGGATCGACTCGAACTTGGATTCCTTGTTCTCGTGGTCCTTGCCGTCGGCGAAGCGCGCCGGCACGTACCACTTGCCCCAGCGATGCGACCCGGCGACGTACCGGGGGCAAGTCTCCAGGGCAACAGGATCCAAAGGTATCCACATCGAGCAGACTTGGTCGCCGTCGACGAAATAGTAGGGCTGGTCGTGGTGCCAGGGCGTCGGCTCCTCGGTCCCCGGCTCCTTCACCAGCACGTGCTCGTGGAACAGGTTGACCTTGCTTGCCCCCATCAGCCCGCCGGCGATCTGGGCCGCGGGCGACTTGGTCATGAACTGGCGGTACTCCGGGATGCGGTCCCAGTTGCAGTAGTCGCCGAAGAACAACCCAGGCTTGCCGTCGGGCGTGTATTTCTTGGCGAAGGGCCCGGGCTCGGCCATGTTGCGGTCGACGCCGCGCGCCAAGGCCTCGATCCATTCCGGCGCGAATACCTGGCGCAGCACCGTGGCGCCGTCGGTCCGATAGGCCTCGATCTCGGCCGCGCTGGGCCGCCCCGTCCTGTCCATTCCGCCACGCCCCCGCCGCTCGATTCTGCGTATACTTGCCGATAGTTTGTCGCGCTGCAGCATGCGCGTCAATCGGGGCTGCCATGTAACCGCTTACAGCTTCTTTCCTTGGAGGCCGAGGGCGGCTAACAATCGCGGCAGACGACCAACGCAGACGCCAGGAGGAAATCGATGGCCCGGGAATGGATCGCGACGGAGACCAAGGACGGGGTGACGACGCTGACGCTGGTGAACCCGCCCTTGAACCTGGTGACGCTCGGGCTGACCCGCGAGCTGAACCACAAGCTGGGCGCGCTGGCGGAGGATCCGGCCTGCCGCGTGCTGGTCGTCACCGGCAGCGGCGAGAAGGCGTTCTGCGCCGGCTCGGACATCAAGGAGTTCCGCGACTACATGCAGCCGGGCATTGCGATCGAGAAGAAGATGTGGATGGAGAACGCCACCTACTCGAAGCTCGACGACTTCCCCAAGCCGACCATCGCGGCGGTGAACGGGCTGGCGTTCGGCGGCGGCCTGGAGATGGCGGTGTGCTGCGACCTAGTGGTGTGCGAGGAAGGCACCCGCCTCGCCCTGCCGGAGATCAAGCTAGGCGTGTTCCCGGGCTCGGGCGGCACGGTGCGCGTGACGCGGCGCATCGGCGAGGGACGCGCCAAGGAGATGATCTTCCTGGGCGAGCCGATCGACACCCAGACCGCGCTCAACTGGGGCCTCATCAACCGCATCGCGCCCAAGGGCCAGACCCTGGCGATGGCCCAGGCGATCGCGGCCGAGATCGCGACCCGGCCGAACAAGGCGCTGCAGATCGCCAAGGCCGCCGTCGACATGGCGCTCGACATGACCGAGGACGAGGCGATCGCGCAGTCGCTGCCGCTCAGCGACAAGGCTTTCTCCTCGAACGACTGCAAGGAAGGCGTCCGCGCCTTCTTCGCCAAGGAAAAGCCACGCTTCACGCATTCCTGAAGCCACACTCCGGCGACCAGGATTTGCGGCGAGGAGAGGCGATTCGTCGGCGCGCCGTTGCGCGCCATTGGTGCATCCTTGCCACGGGTTGGTCACAAAATCGCGACCGCCATCAGCGGTATTCTCTCCCGCATTGCAACGCCCTGAACAAATAAAACTGGAACAGGGATTTCCGGCGCGCGCGAGCCGTAGCCACGCGTTGCAGCGGTATGTGCGCCCCGCGACAAGGGAAACGATGCGGTAGATCCATCCAGCCACATCTTCGCCTGAATCGGCCGCGTGAGGCGGCGCCGCAATGCGAGGGGACACAGCATGAGGCGGCTACACTCGATGAAGCACGCGGTACTTGCCGCGGCGCTGGGGTTTATTCTGTTCGCATCCTGTGCGCCCACGCAGGCATGGGCGCAGGGTGAGAAGCGCGTCGCGCTGGTGATCGGCAACGCGGCCTACAAGGACGCGCCGCTGCAAAACCCGGTCAACGACGCGCGCGGCATGGCCGCCCGGCTGCGCCAGCTGGGGTTCGACGTGGTAATGCGCGAGAACGCGACGCGCGCCCATGTCGCCTCGGCGATCGCCGAGTTCACCGCCAAGACCACGCCGTCCACGGTCGCGCTGTTCTTCTATGCGGGCCACGGCATTCAGGTGCGCGGGCGCAATTACCTGATCCCCGTCGACGCGGCCATCGAGTCGGAGTCGGCCGTGGCCTTCTCCGCCATCGACGTGGCGCAGATCGGCGACGAGATCGAGCAGGCCGGCGTGCGCGTGCGCCTGATCGTGCTCGACGCCTGCCGCAACAACCCGTTCGAGAAAAAGCTGCGCGGAGTCGGCCAGAGCCGCGGCCTGGCGCCGATGGACGCGGCGCGCGGATCGCTGGTCGCCTTCGCTACGGCCCCGGGCAGCGTGGCGGCGGACGGCGACGGCGCCAACAGCGTCTATACCGGCGCGCTGTTGAAGGCGCTTGCCGTGCCCGGGCTGAAGGCCGAGGACGTGTTCAAGCGCGCCCGCCTGTCGGTGCTGGAACAGACCCGCGGCGCGCAGACGCCGTGGGAGCAATCGGCGCTGACCGGCGACCTCGTGCTCCATGCCGCGCCGGCTGCCGTGCCGACCGCAGCGGCGCCCACCCCCGAGTTGCTCTTCTGGCAGTCCGCCCACGCGGCGAACCGGCTGGAGGAGTACGAGGCCTATCTGCGGCAGTATCCCGAGGGCTCCTTCGCCGCCCTCGCGCGGGCCCGGGTCGCCGCCGTGAAGCCCGTCGCCCCGACCGCGGCACCGCTTCGGCCCGCCGCCGCGCCGGCACGGCCGGCAACGCCGCCGGCCAAGCCCACGGCCGAGGACGACGATCACACCCTGCTGGTGCGCGCCTTCGCCCAGGCGGTCGCCCCTCCGGGCGACGCTGGCCGCCCCGCCGAGGCGATGATGCGCCGCGCCGAAGCCCTGGCCGCGGTCGGAGACCATGGCGGGGCGCGCCTGTTCTACGAGCGTCTTGCGCTCGCCGGCGATGCCCGCGCTGCGCTCGCCCTCGCCCGCAGCTACGACCCCGGCTGGCTGCGGCAGCAAGGCGTCGTCGGCGTGGCGCCGGACCTGGTGCGGGCAGCCTATTGGTATGCGCGGGCCGAGGCGTTCGACCAAAGCGCCCGGATCAGCGCCGAGATCGGCGGCGGCACCGGCAACGCCCCCTGATCCCTTCGACCCTCCAGGCACAGAGGCGGCCCATGACCCTTGCAAAACTCCTCGCCGCGCTCTGCGGCGCCCTGATTCTGCCGATCGCCGCGCTCGCGCAGACACCGCCGGCACCGACCGCCGCGGCGACGGCAATCGAGGCGGCGAAGGAACGCGCCAATCGCGGCATCGTCGGCATCGTATCGGGCGGCGTGGACGGCACCTATGTCCGCATCGCCGCCGACCTTGCCGCCGTGCTCGACGGACCGGAGCTGCGCATCCTGCCGACGCTCGGCAAGGGGTCGCTGCAGAACCTGACCGACCTGATCTACCTGCGCGGCATCGACATCGCCATCGTGCAGTCCGACGCGCTGGCCTATGCGAAGCGCGAGCGCCTGCTGCCCTCCGATCGCTCCATCTCCTACGTCGCCAAGCTCTTCAACGAGGAGTTCCACCTGCTGGCTTCGCGCGAGATCACCAGCATCGAGGATCTTGCCGGCAAGCCGGTCAATCTCGACACGCGCGGCAGCGGCACCTTCCTCACCGGCTCGTTGCTGTTCAACCTGCTGAAGGTTCCGATCCAGCCGGTCTTCCACGACCAGCAGATGGCGCTGGAAAAGCTGCGCAAGGGCGAGATCGCCGCATTGGCCTATGTCGCCGGCAAGCCGACGCGGCTGTTCCGCGACCTGAAGCCCGGCGACGGCGTCCACTTCCTGTCGGTGCCGCTGGCACCGGAGCTGATCGATACCTACATGCCGTCGCGCCTGTCGCGCGAGGACTATCCCGTGATCGAGGACGAGGCTGGCATCGACACGGTCGCCGTCGGCGCGGTGATGGCTGTCTACAACTGGCAGCCCGAGACGGAGCGCTACCGCCGCGTCAAGCGGTTCATCGACGCCTTCTTCTCGGAGTTCGACAAGTTCCAGCAGCCGCCGCGCCACCCGAAGTGGCGCGAGGTCAATCTGGCGGCGCAGGTGCCCGGCTGGCAGCGATTCGAGGCGGCCGAGCAGTTCCTGCGCAATGCAGCCGCCGCGCCCCGGCCCGACGAGCAGTTGCGCCAGCAGTTCCGCGCCTTCGTGGACCAGCATGCGAAGAACGTCGGAGCCCCCTCCCTGACACGCCAGCGCCAGGACGAGCTGTTCGACCAGTTCCTGCGCTGGCGGACGCAGAACTCGTTGCGCTAGGCGGCGATTGCCCTCGACAGGAACTCCGCGGCACGCCCTGTCAGCGCGTCGCGCGCCTGCAGATGGGGGCTGTGGCCGCATCCGGGGATCAGGAAGGCCTCCGCGCGGCCGGACACCCTGGCCACGATGGTCTCGACCTGGGCCGGCGTGCCGTGCTCGTCGTCCAGCCCCTGCACGGCCAGCACCGGACAGGCGATCGCCGGCAGCCGGTCGACCATCGACCAGCCGCGCGGCGCCAGCCGGCGCCAGGTTTCGTTCCAGCCGCGGAACATCGCCTCGGTATTGGCGCCGTGGTGGCGCTCGAGCTTCTGGCGCCAGTCCGTCGTCGCGAAGGCTTCGCCCGCGGCCGCCAGCGCGGACTCCGTCGCCGGCTCCAGGAACACATGCGCCGCGACCGTGATGCAGGCGCGCACACGGCCGGGATACGCCGCCGCGTACAAGAGCGCGATGCTGCCGCCGTCGCTGTGACCGAGCAGCACCGGGCGTTCGATCCCCAGCGCGGCAAGCAGCTCCGGCAGCACCGCCTCCGCCTCGGCCACGAGGAAATCATCGGGCCGCGGCAGGATCACCGGGTCCGAGCCGCCATGCCCCCGGCGTTCGTAGACCAGCCCGCCCAGGCCGGTCCTGGCGCACAGCGCATCGGGAAATTCGCGCCATTGCGTGATGCTGCCCAGGCCCTCGTGCAGGAAGACGATCACGGGATCGGCGCCCGCGACGCGCCGGTAGCGCAGGCGTGCGCCACCTACCGTGGCGAACGCATAGGACTTCGGCTGGGTCACGATTGATGGGCCGCCGGTTCCGCCGCCGCCGAAGCCTTGGGCGCGCCCATGGCGAGCCAGAGGACCATGCCGATGAGCGCCACCGCCACCTGCCCCGCCGCCACGGTCAGCGACGCGGCCAAGGCCTGCTCCACGCCGACGCCGACCAGCCCCAATCCGATGATCATCGATGCTTCCCGCACGCCCCAGCTGCCGAAGGAGATCGGCAGCATGGCGCAGAGCACGATCCACGGGCCGACCGCGGCAAGCTGCAGCCAGGTGATCGGGATTGCAAGCCCCCAAGCGGCGACTCCGATGGCGCCGACCATAAGCGCGTGAACGACCAGCGACAGGCCGAAGATCAGCGGCGCCAGGCGATGACGGCCCAGCGCCAGGAGATCGCGCAGGATCGCGACGACCGGGCGAAGTCGTGTCCATCGATCGAGCAAGTTCAAGACGCGCCCGCCGAAGGCGACGGCGACGCCCAGCCCGGCATAGAACAGCAGCAGCAGCGCCCCTATCCGCGCCACCCATTGACCGTCCGGCACAGCGACCGAGAGCGTCAGCGGCGAGACGAAGGTGATCAGCAGCACCGCGGTCACCAGCGCGACCAGCCGGTCGCTCACGACGAGGCCGATCGCCCCGGCAACCGAGGCCGCGAAGCGGCGCACGAGGACCATGCGGATCGCGTCGCCGCCGATCGAGGACGGCAGGAACTGGCCGAAGAACTGGCCGATCATGAAGATGCGGACCGACGCCGACAGCGGCATGGGCGCACGGTTGGCCACCGAAACGAACCGCCAGCGCACCGCCGCGACAGAAGTCTGCAGCAACAACGTAGCCGCGCACACGGCGCAGGCCAGCGGGCTTATGGAAAGCACGGCATCGGCGACCTTGCGAAGATCGACGAACAGCAGGATCGCGCCGAGCAGCACGACCGCGACGGCAAAGCGCAATACCGCCTCACGCATGCAGGTACCGGCCCGCAGTTGGACTAGGCCGGGCCGCCATTGCGCGTGCAGACATAGATCACGTGCGGGTACGGCAGGTAGTCGACCATCTGGTGGACATGCACGACATAGCCCTGCCCGGCCAGCATCCGCCGCATATCGTCGATGCACCAGTAGGAGACCGGGGTCCGGTAGTCCATCGCCTTGTCCAGCGCCCAAGTGAACCAGCGCTTGTGGACCGGCCGATCGGCCACGTCCTTGACGATCAACCGACCGCCGGGGGCGAGGCTGTGCGTGATGCGACTGATCAGCGGCGCCACGGCGGGCACCGGGATATGGTGCAGGATGTCGAGCATGTAGACCGCGTCGAACGGCTGGTCGATCGCGGCCACCGCAGCGTCCGCGACGGTGAATCGACAGTTGGCGAGGCCGATGCGCTCCGCCGAGCGCGTCGCCATGGCGATGCGTCGGGCATTGTAGTCGAACCCCTGGACATCGCGCCCCGCCGACTGTCCGGCGAAATAGAGCGCGAACAACCCGAACCCGCACCCGACGTCGAGGATGCGGCCCTGCTCGGGAAGATATTGCCCGATCTCGTCGAGAAACCGCTGCCGCAGGATCTGGAACCTGATCGCCGCATAGGTGCGGACGACAGGGGAGTCATAGCTGCGGACGATGTCACGTACGCCGAGCGACATAGATCCGGTATCCCTTGCCGTCGGGAAAGGCGCGCTCGATCGCGATAGAATAGTGGCGCTCGATCATCTCGCGGAACGCAGGCCATGCCTCCAGGCGGTCATAGCCGCTCTCGTATGGCCACTGTTGGTTCGTCCGGATGATCGCCGGATAGGACGCCTTCTCCATGGCGGCGAGAAACTCAACCCGAAGGGAGTCGAGATAACGCGTGCGACCGGTCATGTAGAACGGAAAGTCGTAGAGAAAGCGCGTGGGCATCGACAAACCAAGCCGCAGCATGGCGTTGACAGCCCCGTGCGTCGTATCGAGCGGTTGCACCATCGAAGACGCTATCTTCATGCGGCGCAGGTCGACCTCAAGGCTCTTGGTCAGCCGATCTTCTGGATGAACATTGCTTTTTCCGTGCAGCCACGCGCGAACGCCAAAGTTCTCGAGCACGAGCATCAGCGTACCTGCTTGAACCGTCAGGACCGCCAAGCCTGCGACCAGCGCCTTCCGCGAACTGAGCTGCTCGATGAGCATCCCCAGGCCCAAAAATGCCGCCGCGATCGAGAAGACCTGGAGCGGCGCCGCATGATAGGCCCAGTATTTGCCCTGCACGTGAAAGTGCAGAAGCCCGAATACCACCAGCACCAACACGATGGCGTAGCGAACGCGGTGGCGGCTCATGACAAGGAATGGAATGCCGACCAGAGCGGGAAGAACGAGAACCGACCCCAGGCAACTGGACCTGGGCATACGGATGTTGCCGTAGCTTGGAAGGATGAAGTCGATTTGCAAGCTGACGAAATCTACCACTGCCCCAAGGCTGAGAAGCCAGCCAAGAAGCAGCGACAAAGCGAGCGCGCCACCGCCTAGAACGGCAGCAGTATCCTTGATCGAGGCAAGGGAGAGCCCCGGACGAAACAGCAACCATGCGGCTGCCAGCGGCGACAGGAGGATTGCCGTCGGCTTGAAGAACGCGGCGCACATGAGCAGGAAACCTGCCCCAAGGAGCATCGTGCAGCGTTGCGCCGGGTGCGAGACGGCATTGACCGCAAGGAGCACAACCAGAGCCAGAAGCACCGGCAGAATCATCAAGAAGTCGCGCTGCCCTACTGCATGAGGCCCGCCTTCGAGATGGACAAAGATCGTCGATGCAGCCGCCGTCAGCGCAAGAGCCCTCCCCGCGGGACGGACGATCCAGAAGACGCAGAACGCGATGCTGGCAAGCGCACCGAGGTCGACCAGGCGCCACGCGAGATCGCTATATCCGAACCAGGACAATACCGCCCAGCTCAGCAAGTACGCGCCCGGAAGGTTCATATCGAGCACGTCGCGATAGGGACTGCCGCCTTCGGCGATGCGCTGTGCGACGAAGAACATCAGCGGTGCGTCGTGATGTATGCCCCAGGTGCGGGTTGCGTACATGCCGAGCATCGCCAAAACACAACAGATCCCAGCAGCGCCACACGTCAGCGCCGGCAAGGAGCGAGCCAATAGTGTCGACTGACTGTGCACCCTATACATCGATCATTCTAAATTGCTACACGTATTTATGGAATATATAACATTCTTGTCAATCACTTATCGTGCAAGTCGACTGGTAAGCAACCTTAACGTCCGTATATCGTCCCGGATCCGCGAGAAGCGGGTAGGGTTGTGCCGCAGCTCGGCCTTGGTGCAGTAATGAGCTCTGGTCAAACCCTAGATCGTGCCATCCATGCCCCACCTCACCCTGCGCGACGGCGATCCGCTCTACTACGAAGTGCAAGGCGACGGCCCGCCGCTGGCGCTGGTGTCCGGCCTGGGCGGTGCGCTGTCGTTCTGGAAGCCGCAGGTCGCGGCGCTCGCCAGGCATTTCCGCCTGGTGCTGCACGACCATCGCGGCACAGGGCAGAGCAGCAAGCGGCCGATCGAGTTCTCGGTCGAGCAGATGGCCGACGACCTGCTGCAGTTACTCGACCACCTGAAGATCGCGCGCGCGCACATCGCGGGCCATTCGACCGGCGGCGCCATCGGGCAGACCATCGCGCTCGACCGGCCCGAGCGCCTCGACCGGCTGGTGCTGAGCGCCACCTGGACCGCAGCCGACGAATACTTCCGCCGGCTGTTCGACCTGCGCGCCGGCATGCTGCGCCTGGAAGGCCCGCTCGCCTATGCCCAGGGCACGTCGCTGTTCGGACTGCCCGCGGCCTTTCTGCGCGACCACGCCGAAGTGCTCGCAAGCGAGGAAGCCGCGTCGGCCGCGTCGATGGTGCCGGAGCTGGTGCTGGGCCGCATCGCCGCGATCCAGCGCTTCGACCGCAGCCGCGACCTCGCAAGGATCAAGGCGCGCACCCTGGTCTTCGGCGCGCGCGACGACCTGATCACCCCGGCCTATTTCAGCGAGGCCCTGGCCCGCGCGATCCCGGACGCGACGCTGGTGATGCTGCCCGAGGGCGGGCACTTCTACCCGCGCGTCTACCCGGCCGAGTTCCAGCGCGTCGTGACCGACTTCCTAACGAAACCATGACGCCTATCTTGCCGTGCGGATGTCGCGCGGCGTCGGCCGCGTTTTCGGCAGGTCCGTCTTCGTCAGGTTCTTCAGGAAGTCGATCAGCGCGTTGAGCCGCCCGGTCGCCTGCTGGCGCACCGCCTTGGCGTCGCAGGCCGACCAGTCGTAGAAGCCCCTGCCCGCGCTCAAGCCCGTCCCGCCCGCGGCGATCATCGCCTGCACGTCGGGATTGGGCGTGTTGTTGTGCGTCAGCGCCGGCACGATGCCCTGCTGCGCCTTGGCGTGGATCGCCAGGCCGCCGATGTCCTTCTGCAGGATCAGCCCGGTGATGCACATGCGCGGCCCCAGCATCTGGCGCGCGACGTCGTCGACGTCCTCCACCGTGCAGGCGCCCTGGCTCACCATCCAGTAGGCCTCGTGCAGAACGGCGTGCTGCAGTCGGTTGATCAGGAAGCCCTGGATCGGCTTGCGCATCACGACCGCCTGCTTGCCGGTGCGCTTCATCGCCTCGGCCACGCGGTCGAGCAGCGCCTGGTCGGTGTCCGCGCCGGCCACCACCTCGACCATCGGGAACACGTCGGCGGGCTGGAAATAATGCGCGGCCAGAAACCGCTCCGGATGCTTCATGCCCGCGAAGAGCGGGATCAAGTCGAGGCCGGACGTATTGGTCGCGATCGCCACCGTCGCCGGATAGGCGGCCTCGAGCCGATGGTAGAGTTCGCGCTTGAGGTCGAGTTCCTCGGGGATCGACTCGATCACCAGGTCAGGGACCTCGGCGGGCAGGTCGGCCGTCACCTTGACGCCGGCGGGTACATCGCTGAGCGAACCGGCGCGCCGGCTCATCAACCAGGTGTCGAATCCGCCCTGGGCGAAGCTCTTGGCGATGCCGACGCCCATGACGCCGGCGCCCACCACCAGGACCCGATTGATCGCAGAATTGGCCGCAGCCATGCGCAGTTTCCCCTAAAATAGCCCATCGATATGCGCAAACGGCTGATCCGCCCCGCTGAAAGCGTTTACATGGCGACTTGAACTAACCGTCCGCGAGTGCGAACATAGCGGACCGACAAAGCTCTAGCCAATCGAGGAAATGCCATGGCGCGATTCAAGGACTATGTGCCAAGCGGCGTGATCCCGGCCACCCTGCTGGCCTTCCGCGAGGACATGTCGATCGACGAAGGCGAGACGATCCGCCACCTGAAGCATGTCGCCAATGTGAAGGGCCTCTCGGCCATTACGGTGAACGGCCATGCCTCGGAAGTGCATGCCTGCACCTTCGACGAGCAGCGCCAGATTCTGGCCGTGTCGGCTGCAGCGGTCGGCGACAAGATCCCACTGATCAACGGCATCTATGCCGACGGCAGCATCGAGGCGGCGAAGCTGGCGAAGATGGCGGCCGAGGAAGGCGCCTCCGCGCTGCTGGTCTTCCCGCCCAACAGCATGAGCATGGGGGGGCAGCTCCGCCCCGAAATGGCGATCGAGCACTTCAAGCGCGTCACGGAAGCGACCGACCTGCCGATCATCCTGTTCCAGTACCCGGCCTCGACCGGCCTCGGCTATCCGTTCGACACGTTGCTGAAGCTGCTCGACACCTTCCCGACGATCCGCGCGATCAAGGACTGGTGCGCCGACCCGATGCTGCACGAGAAGCACACCCGCACGCTGCAGTCGCTGAAGCGCCCGGTCAACGTGCTGACGACGCACTCAGCTTGGCTGATGGGCTCGCTGACCATGGGCGCCAACGGCCTGCTCTCGGGCGCCGGCAGCGTCATCCCCGACCTGCAGGTGGCACTGTTCCAGGCCATCCAGGCCAAGGACCTGCGCCGCGCCCAGGCGATCAACGACCGCATCTACCCGCTGCAGCAGGCCTTCTATGCACCGCCGTTCCTCGACATGCACAATCGCATGAAGGAATGCCTGGTCATGCTGGGCCGGCTCAACCGCGCCGTCGTCCGCCCGCCGCTGATGAAGCTCGGCACCGCCGAGCTGAACCGGCTGCAGGAGGCGCTGCGCCACGCGGGCCTGGGCACCGACGGGGCGCTGCCGCAAGCCGCGGAGTAGCGCGGGAGCGTAGCGCGGGGCGGCCTCGGCCGCCGGCGAGGGGCCATGTCCAATCCGCTGCTGACGCCAGGCAGAATTGGCGGCGTCGTCCTGCGCAATCGCGTGGTCATGCCGTCGATGACCACGCGCGGCGCCGACGAGCAGGGATTCGTCACCGAGGACGCGCTGGCGTACTACCTGGCGCGCGCCCGCGGCGGCACCGGGCTCATCACCGTCGAGATGGCCTCGCCCGAGCGCGCTGGGCGGCATCGCTTCCGCGAACTCGGCATCTATGACGACCGGTTCCTGCCCGGCTTGGCGCGACTGGCGGCGGCGATTAAGGCCGAGGGCGCCCGGACCTCTATCCAGCTCGGCCATGGCGGCGGCCACACGCGCGAGGATATCTGCGGCGAGCGGCCGATCGCTCCTTCCGCCATCCCCCACCCGGTGCAGGAAGTCACCTTCGCCACGATCGTGCCGGAGGCCATGACCCGCGCGCGCATCGCTGAGACAACCGCTGCGTTCGTGGCCGCCGCGCGCCGCGCCCGCGAGGCCGGGTTCGA
>JAEULC010000293.1 GCA_016792605.1 Rhodospirillales bacterium | reverse complement strand
GCCGCGACCTGCGGCGCCGCGCCGCGCGCCAGGTCGCGGCCGAAGTTGGGCGGAATCTCGACCGCGAGCGCCAGCTCGCCCGAGCGCATGCGCCGGTCGAGCTCGTCATACCCCGCGAGCGGCGGCCGTTCGACGAAATAGCGCGATCCGGCGATGTTCAGCGAATAGTCGCGGCTGGCGACGGTCTGGTCGCGGTCGAGCACGGCGAAGGTCAGGTCGTCGACGTCCATGTTGATGCCGTAGCCCATCACCAGCAGCAGGATTACGCTGCCGAGGAGCGCCAGGGTCGCGCGCACGGGGTCGCGCCGGAGCTCCAGCGACTCGCGCCGGGCGTAGCTCGCCATGCGCCGCGGATCGAAGAAGGGCCGGCGGCCCCGGGAATCGCTCGCGGGCCTGGGCTCAGGAGCTTTAGGGGCGGGCGCCCTCGCCTGGATCGCGGGCTCGGCCCCCGCCTCCTCCAGATACGCGATGAACGCATCGTCCAGCCGCGCCACGCCCCGCTTGGCGACGAGCGCCTGCGGCGTGTCGGTGACCAGCACCCGACCGGCATGCATCAGCGAGATCCGGTCGCAGCGCTCGGCCTCGTTCATGAAGTGGGTCGAGATGAAGATCGTCACCCGGTCGCGGCGCGCCAGCTCCGCCAGGATGTGCCAGAAGGCGTCGCGCGCGATCGGGTCGACGCCCGAGGTCGGCTCGTCGAGGATCAGGAGCTCCGGCCGGTGGATCATCGCGACGGCCAGCGACAGGCGCTGGCGCTGGCCGAGCGGCAGGGCGTCCGGCAGGGCGTCGGCGATCGCCGCCAGGTCGAAGCGCTCCGTCATCTCGGCCACCCGGCCAGCGATCTCGGGCGCGGGCACCTGGAACAGCCGCGCGTGCAGCTCCAGGTTCTGCCACACGGTCAGCTCGGAATAGAGCGAGAAGGCCTGGGTCATGTAGCCGACGCGCCGGCGCGTGTTGAGGTCCTTGGGATCGACCGGCTTGCCGAACAACCACGCCTTGCCCTCGCTGGCCGGCAACAGCCCCGTCAGCATCTTCATGGTCGTGGTCTTGCCGCAGCCGTTCGAGCCCAGGAACCCGAAGATCTCGCCGCGGCCGATGCGGAGCCCGACGCGGTCGACGGCGACGAAATCGCCAAAGCGCATGGTGAGGTCATGCGCCTCGATGGCGATGTCGCCATCCGCGTCCGCGTCGCGCGGCGGGATCGCGACCGCGCGGTGATGCTGCGACTTTTCAGGCGGCAGCAGGCGGATGAAGGCCGTCTCCAGCGTATCGCTGCCGGTGCGCTCCAGGAGTTGCGGCGCCGTGCCGGTCGCCAGCACGCGGCCGGCGTCCATCGCGACCAGCCAGTCGAAGCGCTCCGCCTCCTCCATGTAGGCGGTCGCGACAATCACGCTCATGCCTGGGCGGTCGGCGCGGATGCGGCCGATCAGCTCCCAGAACTGGCGGCGCGACAGGGGGTCGACGCCGGTGGTCGGCTCGTCGAGGATCAACAGGTCCGGGTCGTGGATCAGCGCGCAGCACAGGCTGAGCTTCTGCTTCATGCCGCCGGAGAGCTTTGCCGCCGGCCGGTCGGCGAACGGCGCCAGGCCGGTGCTGTCGAGCAGCGCCGCGATGCGCCGGCGGCGCTCGTCGCGGCCATGGCCGAACAGTCGGCCGAAAAAGTCGACATTCTCGAACACCGAAAGCGTCGGGTAGAGGTTCTTGCCGAGGCCTTGGGGCATGAAGGCGATGCGCGGGCGGATCGCCGCGCGATGGCCCGCGCGCCCGATGTCGCCGCCCAGCACCTCGATCGTCCCGGCCTGGATCGCCCGCGCCCCGGCGACCAGCGCCAGCAGGCTCGACTTCCCCACTCCGTCCGGCCCGATCAGCCCCACCATCCGGCCCTGCGGTAGGTCGAGGTCGACGCCGTCGAGCGCCGCGACCTTGCCGTAGCGCAGCCCGACGCCGCGCAGCCGCGCCACCGCCGGCGCGGAGTCCTGCGTTGGCGACCGCGCCGCGGGCGCGCCGGGCGTCATTGCGGCAGCTTGATCTGCAGGTTGGCCGGCCACTCCGCCCGCTCGTCGAGCCGCACATAGGCCACGCCCGGGACGCCGGTCTTCACATGGGCGTTATGCTTGCGCAGCAGCGGCGGGTCGATGCGCGCCTTGATGCGGAACATCAGCTTCTGCCGCTCGTCGGCGGTCTCGACCGTCTTCGGCGTGAACTGCGCCACGGCGGCGACGAAGCTCGCCTTGGCCGGGATGACGAATTGCGGGAACGCGTCCAGCACCAGCCGCACCTCGGCGCCGGTCGCGATCCGGCCGGCCTCGGTCGTCGGCAGGAAGAAGGTCATGTAGACGTCGTTGATGTCGATCATGTTGAGCACGCGTCCGCCTGCGGCCAGCACCTCGCCCTGCTGGGCCACGCGGTACTGCACCCGGCCGTCGCGCGGCGCCTTCAGCACGCTGTCATCGATGTCGACCTGGATGCGTTCGATCGTCGCCCGCGTGGCCTCGACCGCGGACTGCGCGCCGATCACCTCGGAGCGCGCGGTGCCCAGCGCGGCCTCCGCCGCCGCCACCTGCGCCTTGGCCAGGCTGACCGCCGCCTGGGCCGCCTGGTGCTGAGCACGGTCGTCGTCCAGGCGCTGTTCCGGCACCGTGCCGTGCGGCGCAAGCTGGGCCGAGCGGGCGAAGCGGCGCTGCGCCGCGTCCTGTTCGGCCTCGCGCTGGGCGACCAGGGCCAGGGCGGCGGTGCGCTCGGCCTCGCGCTGGGTCACCTGGCTGCGGGCGGTTTCCACCGCGATCGTCGCGCGGCGAAGCTGGGCCTCGGCCTCGCGCCGCTGGGCCAGCAGCGTGTCGGTGTCCATGAACGCCAGAACCTGGCCGGCGGTCACGAAGTCGCCCTCCTCCGCCACGATTTCCTTCACCCGGCCGGCGGTCTTGGTGGCGATGTCGATCTCGACCGCCTCGAGGCGCCCGTTGCCGAGCGCGAAGCCGGGCGGCAGCGCGTTCGGCCGCAATGCCTGCCACGCGCCGTAGGCCACGCCTCCCGCGACGAGGAGGACCGCGATACGAAGGAGCCAGCGCAGGGGAGACGCCATGGAGCGGATCCGGAGCAGCCCAAGGGAATGCGCGACGCGCGGGGCGACCCTGTAGGGCCGGCGCCGCGCCTGCATTGATCTAGCACAATGCGGGTCCCGGGGCCCCGCCGCCAGGGATTAGCCTGGGGCGGCGGGCAGCGTTACAGTAATGGTGGTGCCGACGCCGACCGTGCTCTCCAGGGCCAGTGTCCCGCCGTGCAGTTCGGCGAAGGCCTTGGTAAGGGCCAGGCCCAGGCCGGTCTCCTTGCCCGGACGGGGCATCATGCTGTCGCCCTGCTCGAACGGTTCCAGCACCCGGGCGATGTCCTGCGGCTTGATGCCGACGCCGGTATCGCGGATGACGAACTCGCAGGCCCCGTCGCGCCGGTGCGCCTCGATCGTCACCGTTCCGCCTTCGGGCGTGAACTTGATGGCGTTGCCGACCAGGTTGATCAGCATCTGCCGCAGCACCCGCGGGTCGGCGTAGGCTTCGATCGCGCCATCCGGCAGCGCCAGGGCGAGCGCGACCCGCTTTCGGTCTGCGAGGCCGTGCATGATCGCCGCCACCTGCTCGCACTCGACGCGCGCGTCGACCACGGCCGGGTTCAGCGTCCATTTCTCCGCCTCGATCTTGGCCAGGTCGAGGATGTCGCTGACCAGGTCGCGCAGGTGCTCGCCGCTGGCGCGGATGTCCTTCAGGTACTCGTGCTGCTTGGGGTGCGGCATCGGGCCGAACAGCTTGCTGTCCAAGAGCTCGGCGAAGCCGACGATGGCGTTGAGCGGCGTGCGCAGCTCGTGGCTCATGTTGGCGAGGAAGGCGCTCTTGGCCCGGCTGGCGCGCTCCGCGTCGTGCCGCGCGGCGATGATCGCCCGCTCCGCCACTTCCAGCTTGCCGAGCTGGTACAGCAGCAGGTGCGCCAGCAGGCCCAGCGCGCAGAGCACGGTCGAGACCAGGATCGCCGAGTTCCACGTGTCCTGGCGCCAGTCCGACAGGACCAGATGCTCTGACTGCGACACGGCGATGTAGAGCGGAATGTCGCGCAGGAACCGCCCGGCGATGACGCGCGGAATGCCGTCGATCCCGCCGATCCCGCGGGTCGTGGCCTGGCCGTCGCTCCGCATCAGCTCGCGGCGGAAACTGGTGTCCCCGATCGGCTTTCCCATGCGCTCGGCCGCGTGCGGGTGGCGCGCCATCAGCACGCCATCGGTGCTGAACAGCGCGATGGTGCCGCCGGGCGTCAGGTTGATCGCGGCGAAGACCTGCTCGTAGTAGAGCGGCTCCAGCGTTGCCAGCACGACGCCCAGGAAGGCGCCATCGGGCCCCGATATCCGCCGGGCGAGGTTGATGGTCCATTCGCCGTTGATCCGGTTCAGCGTCGGCGTGCCGATGACCAGGCTGTCGGCTTTCTGGTCCCTCGCGGCGATGAAGTAGTCCCGGTCGACGACGTTGACCTTAGGCGGCGGATGGCCGCGCGAGAACGAGACGATGTCGCCGCCGGCGTCGATGACGACCAGCGCGCGCACCGGCGGCAGGCCGTAGATGCGCTCCCGCCCGACGGTGCTCAGCCGCGCCAGGTGCGCTTGGTTGTCGAGCGGCTGCTGCAGCGCGGTCTCCCGCAGGCCGCGCAGCAGGATGTCGACGCTCTCGACCGAGCGCGCGACCAGCTCCGACAGCGCGACACTGAGGTTGAGCCCCTCCTCCTCGGCCGCCCGCAGCGTCGTCTCGCGCGACTGCCAGGCCAGGAAGGCGACGGCGGCTGCCAGGATCGCGGCAAATCCGATCGCGCCGGCGAACACCGCCCGGCGGTAGCGCCGGTAGCGCCTCGACACCGAGTCCGGGCCGGCCGAACGGCTCGCCGTGATCGCGGTCTGCAAGCGCTTTCTCCCGGGTCAGCGCAAAGTGCGTTTGTTGCGTGCAAGATTGCAGGAACCGTTAACGGCGACAAGCGGACCAGCCTCCCAGCAACAATACCTATCCGAAGGGCTATGCTGCTGCCGCCGGGCTCAGACCTCGATCACCATGCCGTCATGGGCCGGCTCCATGCCGGGCGGGCAGCGCTCCGCGGTGCGCCGGTAGTCCATCAGGTGGCCCATGTGCGTCAGCACCGCGCGGCGCGGCTTCACCTGGGCGATCCATTCCAGTACCCGGTCGAAATGCGCGTGGGTCGGGTGCGGCGTCGGGCGCAGGCAGTCGACGATCCAGGTATCGATCCCCTCTAGCGCCGCGATCGATTCCGGCGGCAGCTTCACCACGTCGGTCGAATACGCGACCTTGCCGAAGCGCAGGCCGAGGGTGGTGCCGTAGCCGTGGTCCTGCTCGAAGCAGCGGACCTCGATGCCGCCGACCGTGAACGACGATCCCGCGATCGGCATCGGCGTCAGCACCGGGCGGTAGAAGGTCGGCGGAATCCTGGGCGGCTCCAGCGCGTAGCCGAAGCGGCGCCCCACCTCGGCCAGCGTGTCGGGCGTCGCGTAGAGCGGCAGGGGCGCCTGCATCAGGTAGTTGATCGAGCGCAGGTCATCGATGCCGTGGACATGGTCGGCATGGGCGTGGGTCAGGATCACGGCGGTCAGGCGGTCCACGCCGGCGTCGAGAAACTGCTCGCGCAGGTCGGGGGAAGCATCGACGAGGATCTTCGTCTCGCCCTCTTCCACCAGGATCGACACGCGGCGCCGGCGGTTGCGCGGCTCAGCAGGGTCGCAGTCGCCCCAGACGTTGCCGATCAGCGGCACGCCGCTGGACCCGCCGCAGCCGAGGATCGTGACCTTCATGGCGGCTAGGCGGCCGAAATCACGGCGCGGGCCGCGATACGCGCGGGAACAGGCGGAAGAAGTTCTCGCCGGTCTGCGCCACGAAGCTGGCCGCGTCGACGCCGCGGATGTCGGCCACCTTCTGCGCGGTGTGGGTGACATACGCCGGCTCGTTGCGCTTGCCGCGCATGGGCATCGGCGCCAGGTAGGGCGCATCGGTCTCGACCAGCAGCCGGTCGGCCGGCATGGCCCTGGCCGTCTCGCGCAGTTCCTCGGCCTTCTTGAAGGTGACGATGCCGGAGAGCGAGATGTAGAAGCCCAGGCCGATCGCCGTGTCGGCGAGCGCACGGCTGGAGCTGAAGCAGTGCAGCACGCCGGTGAACGCCCCGGCCAGCATTTCCTCGGTAAGGATCTGCGCCATATCCTCATCGGCGTCGCGGGTGTGGACGATGAGCGGCAGACCTGACTCGCGCGCGGCGGCGATGTGGCTGCGGAACGAGGCCTGCTGGCGGTCGCGCGGGCTGTGTTCGTAAAAATAGTCCAGGCCGCACTCGCCGATGCCGACGACCTTCGGGTGCTTGGCCAGGTCGACGAGCGTGCGCGTATCCGCGTCGGCCTCGACCGCGGCCTCGTGCGGATGGACGCCGACGGTGCAGACCACGTCGTCGAAGCGCTCGGCCACGGCGAGCACCTTGTCGAACTGGCTGACGCGGGTGCAGATCGTGACCATGCGCCTGACGCCCGCGCGGCGCGCGCGCGCCACCACCTCGTCCAGCTCCTGGGCGAAGTCCGGGAAGTCCAGATGGCAGTGGCTGTCGACCAGCATGGCCTAGCGCTTGGCGGCCTTCGGCGGGCTCTTGGGCGGCGCCGCCTCGCTGGGATCGACGAAGCGCGGGAAGATGCCCTCGGGCGCCGGCAGGGCCGCGCCGGGCTTCAGCGCCCCCGCCTCGCCCAGGTTGGCGAAGACGCGGTCCTTCTCGGGCACGCCAAGCTGGTCGAGCAGCTTCGCGGCCGAGTCCGGCATGAAGGGCTGGATCAGCGCGCCCAACTGGCGCAGCACCTCGGCCAGCACGTAGAGCACCGTCTCCATGCGCTTCGGATCGGTCTTCTTCAGCGTCCAGGGCGCCTGGGCGTCGATGTACTGGTTCGCTTGGACCACCACGTCCATCCAGTCGGCGAGCGCCTTGTGCAGCTCCTGCAGCGCGATCGACGCGCGCATTTTCGCCAGCAGGCCGCGCGCCGCGCCCAGCATCGCCTGGTCGGCGTCGGTCAGCGCGCCGGGCTGCGGCACCTTGCCGTCGGCGTTCTTGTTGATGAAGCTCAAGCTGCGCTGCGCCAGGTTGCCGAGGCCGTTCGCCAGCTCGGCGTTGATGCGGCCGATCATCGCCTTGCGGGCGAAGTCGCCGTCGTTGCCGAACGGCACCTCGCGCATCAGGAAGTAGCGCGTCTGGTCGAGGCCGTAGGTCCGCACCAGCTCCAGCGGGTCGATGACGTTGCCCAGCGACTTCGAGATCTTCTGGCCCTCGTTGGTCCACCAGCCATGGGCGAAGACGCGCTTGGGCGGCGCGATCCCGGCCGACATCAGGAAGGCCGGCCACAGCACCGCGTGGAAGCGCAGGATGTCCTTGCCGACCATGTGCAGGTCGGCGGGCCAGAATTTCTTGAACAGCGGCGCGTCGGTGTCGGGGTAGCCGACCGCGGTGATGTAGTTGGTCAGCGCGTCGAGCCAGACATACATGATGTGCTTGTCGTCGCCCGGCACCGGCACGCCCCACTTGAAGCTGGTGCGCGAGATCGAGAGGTCGTTCAAGCCCCCCTTGACGAAGCTCAGCACTTCGTTGCGCCGGGATGCCGGCAGGATGAACTGCGGGTTGTCCTCGTAGAACTTCAGCAGGCGGTCCTGCCAGGCCGAGAGCTTGAAGAAATAGCTCGGCTCCTCGACCCACTCGACCGGCGCGCCGGTAGGGGCGACCTTCCGCCCCGGCGGGCTCTCGACCAGCTCGCTCTCGGCGTAGAAGGCCTCGTCGCGCACCGCGTACCAGCCGGCGTAGGAGCCGAGATAGATGTCGCCGGACTTCACCAGGGCGTCCCAGATCGCCTGGCTGGCCTTGATGTGCCGCAGCTCCGTCGTGCGGATGAAGTCGTCGACCGAGAAGTTCATCACCTTTACCAGGTCGCGGAAGTTCTGCGACACTTGGTCGGTGAAGGCCTTGGGCTCGACGCCGGCGGCCTTGGCCGATTTCTCGACCTTCTGGCCGTGCTCGTCCGTGCCGGTCAGGAAATGCACCTGGCGGCCGTCCAGCCGCATGAAGCGCGCGATCACGTCGCAGGCCAGCGTCGTGTAGGCGTGGCCGATATGGGGCTTGTCGTTGACGTAGTAGATCGGCGTCGTGATGTAGTAGCGGTCTTCGGCCATCGTCCGTGCGGGACCTTCGTTCCATCAAGTGCTTGCAGCCCGTCGCCTGGGGAGCCGATCCCGTCGCCCTGCCCCTGTCTTGCGTGCCCGAAGTCGCGTCCGCAAGACGGCAGGAACGGACGGAAGGCCCGGCCTGAACGGGAAGTAAGCGGTTACGTCCGAACCCGCGCCGCTTGTGCCAAGGTCAGTATCGCGTCAACCACGACCTGCTTGCGGTCAAGTTTGGCGCTTTCCGCGCGGGCGAATAGTTCGGCCAATTTTTCCCATACCTCCAGCCAGCGATCAAGGCCGGCCGCCCGGGCCAGGACCTGGGCCGCTGGCCCCTCGGCGCCGGCGGCGTCCAGCCGGCCCGCCCGGAGGTCGCGGCAAAGGCGGGCTAGGAAGGCGGTAAGCATTTCGCCGAACACGCGAAATCCGTCCTCGGCCCCGGCCCGGCCGAGCTTGTCCGAGAGCTTATCCAGCGCCACCCCGTCGATCCGAGGATACCCCTCCAGCAGCCCCAGCAGGGCCCCGTGGAGCTCGACGCCGCCGTGGTCGGCCAGGGACAGCGCCCGGCCGGCGCTGCCCTCCGCCAGGGCCACCAGCCGCGCCAGATCGGGCCCGGGGAGGTCGGGCAGGTGGCGGGCGACAATCTTCGTGACCGTGGCGTCGTCCAGCGCCCGCAGCGCCAGGCGCCGACAGCGCGAGCGGATCGTTGGCAGCAGCCGACCCGGCGCATGGCTTATGAGCAAAACCAGAGCGTTATCTGGAGGTTCCTCAACGACTTTGAGAGCTGCATTAGCGGCGGCGCGGTTCATCTCGTCGGCGCTGTCGATGATGACGATGCGCCAGCCGCCCTCGCCCGCGGTCAGGCGCAGGAAGCCGCCCATGTCGCGCACGTCGTCGACCGAGATTTCCTGGCGCCACTTGCCGGTCTTGCGGTTGAGCCCGCGCCGGATGAGCCGGAGGTCGGTATGGCCGAGCGCGCCGACGCGCTGGAACACGGCCGAGCCGGGGTCGACCGCCAGGCTGTCCGGCGGCCCGCCGAACAGCCCGCCCCCGCCCCCGCCGCCGCTCAGGACGAACCGGGCGAAGCGGAAGGCGAGCGTCGCCTTGCCGATGCCCCTGGGGCCGGTGAGGAGCCAGGCATGGGGCATCCGCCCCGATGCCCAGGCGGCCAAGAGCGCCGCCTCGGCCTCGGCATGGCCCCAGAGGTCGGGGTTCAGCCGGGGCGCGCGTTCGGGCGGGGTATCGTCGGGATGCTGGTCGTCGGGTGCCTTCACAGGCTCACGGATAGCCTGGAGCCGACCGCCGCCGCAATCGCGTCGGCGACGGCCTCCATCGGCCGGGTCGCGTCGATGACCACGCAGCGCGCCGGCTCCAGCTTGGCGATCTCCAGGAAGCCCTGGCGCAGGCGCTCGTGGAAGGCCACGTCCATGCGCTCGTAGCGGTTCTCGCCGCCCCGGTCCTCCGAGCGCCGCAGCCCCTCGGGAACCGGCAGGTCCAGGATCAGGGTCAGGTCGGGACGGAAATCGCCCAGCACCAGCGTGTACATCTGCTCGACGACCGCGCGGCCGAGGCCGTGGCCGTAGCCCTGGTAGGCCATAGTCGAGTCGGCGAAGCGGTCGGAAAGCACCCAGTCGCCGCGCTCGAGCGCCGGCCAGATCGTGCGGCGCAGGTGGTCGCGCCGCGCGGCGAAGTGCAGCAGCAACTCGGTCATCGCGTCCCAGCGCCCGGGATCGCCGGATACCAGCAGCTTGCGGATGATCTCGGCGCCCTCGGCCCCGCCCGGCTCGCGCGTGGTGACGACCGGCAGGCCGAGGCGGCGGAGCTTTTCGGCAAGGCGGAATACCTGGGTGGACTTGCCGCCGCCCTCGCCGCCTTCCAGCGTAATGAAGCGGCCCTTGGTCAAGCCGCGCCCGATCGGTCGAGATCGCTCACTTCGGCTTGCTCATCACCAGGTAGCTGAGGGTCGCGCCAAGCTTGGCGAACATGCCGAGCTTCTCGACATCGGCGTCGGCGACCAGCGGGATCTCGCGCGCGGCCAAGCCCGGGGCGTTGACCACGATCTTGCCGACCTGCTGGCCTCTCTTCACCGGGGCGGGCACCGGCTCCTCGGTCACGATCTGCACCTTCAGGTCGCGGCGCGCGGCGCGCGGCAGGGTAACGATCGCGTCGGCGCCGACCGTCAACGGCACCTTCAGCTTCTCGCCCATCCACACTTCGGCCTCGGCCGCCTTGTCGCCGGCCTTGAATAGCGCGTAGTTGTTGAACTCGCGGAAGCCGTAGTCGAGCAGGCGCTCGGACTCGGCCGAGCGGTGCTTCATGCTCTTGAGACCGTGGACCACCAGGATCAGCCGCCGGCCGTTGCGCATCGCCGAGGCGGTCAGCCCGTAGCCCGACTCTTCCGTGTGGCCGGTCTTGATGCCGTCGGCGCCGACATCGCGGTAGAGCAGCGGGTTGCGGTTGCCCTGCTTGATGCCGTTATAGACGAAGTCCTTCTCGGCATAGATCTTGTAGAGATCGGGGAACTCGGTGATCAGGTGCTTGCCGAGGAGCGCCAGGTCGCGCGCCGTCATGTAGTGGTTCGGGTCGGGCCAGCCGGTAGCGTTGGTGAAGTTGCTGTTGGTGAGGCCGATTTCCTTGGCGCGGCGGTTCATTGCCACGGCGAAGGCCTCCTCGGAGCCGTAGAGCCCCTCGGCCAGCACGACGCAGGCGTCGTTGCCCGACTGGATGATGACACCCTTCAGAAGGTCGCTGATCGTCACCCGCGCGCCGACCGGGATGAACATGGTCGAGCCGGAGTTGTTCCACTGCTTCCACACCTTGTCCGAGATCGGCAGGGTGTCGTCCATCTTCAGCTTGCCGGCCTTGAGCTGCTCGAACACCATGTGGGTGGTCATCATCTTGCTCATCGAGGCCGGGCCAACGCGTTCGTCGGCCGCCTTCTCGTAGAGGACGGCGCCGGTCTGGAAGTCGATCAGCAGCGCGTTGCGCGCCTCGCTCTCGAACTGGGTCGGAGCACCGGGGCTCGCAGCGGCCGAGGCGGCGGGCGTGCCGGGCTGGGCCGGCTTGGCGGCGGTTTCCTTGGCCGGCTTCTTGGCCGGCTGCGCGGGTTTCTGCTGGGCCGCGGCGGGCGGCTTCTTCGCCGGCTCGGTCTGCTGCGCCAATACCGCGTACGACGTCATGGCGCCCAGCGCGAGCGCCAGGCCGAGGGTCGCAAGGAACCGCGTTCGCTTGGTGGTCTGGCTCATCGGCTCACCTCATCCTGTCGGTCGCGCACCGCATCCTGGCGCGGGAATATGCCGGAACCGAGGCATCGCTCCCCTACTCGACGACGATCCTCGACCCCGGATAGCCCCTCTTGGTCACGCGTTCAAGCGCCTGGTCCGCCTCCTCCACCGAGGCGATCGGCCCCAGGCGGACGCGAAACAGGCGCTGGCCCGCGGGCGAGATCGGGGTGACGTTCGTGCCCCCCAGGTCGGCCAGCGCCTCCTGCACGCGCCTGGCGTTCTCCATCTGCGCGAAGGCGCCGGCCTGGATGTAGATATTGCTCGCGGCCACGGGCACGACGCGCACCTGCGGCTCGGGCGGCTTCGGCGTCGCGACGGGCTGCGGGCTCAGCGACGCAAGCTGGCTGAGGTCGGTCGGCTGACCGCGCAGCGCCGCTTCGCGCACCATCCGGCTTTCCTCGGGCAGGACCTCGACCTTGACCTTGGCGGTGCCCGGCCCCCAGACGCCGAGCAGCTCGGCCGAGCGCTTCGACAGGTCGATGATTCGCCCGCGGGCGAAGGGGCCGCGGTCGTTGACGCGCACGACCAGCGTGCGGCCGTTGTCGAGATTGGTCACCCGCACCACCGAGGGGATCTGCAGGGTGCGGTGCGCGGCGGTGACATCGTTCATGTTGAACACGTCGCCGTTCGCGGTCGGCTTGCCGTGGAACTCCTGGCCGTACCAGGAGGCGATCCCGGTCTCGGCGTAGGCGAAGTCCTCCTTCGGGTAGTACCAGACGCCATCGATCTGGTAGGGCTCGCCGATCTTGTAGATCGGCCGGCCGGGGACGCGCGGGCTGGTCGGAACCGCGGCGACCTGCGGCGGCGGCCGCTCGTCCGCGCCCTGGGTGCCGTAGATCTCGCGCGAGGTTTTCTTGGCAATATGGGTGGCGAGCTGCGTCTCGGCGCAGCCGCCCAGCGCGAGGCCGAACAGAATCATGGAGCTCAACCCGCGGAACGCGGGCCACCGCATCGTGACGGTCATCGCTATGCTCCCTCGGCCAGGCGGTCGGAGAGCGTCCCGACGGCGGTCGCGAAGAACAGCGACCGGTTCCACTTCATGATCACGCGGTAGTTGTCGTAGGCCAGGAAGGCTTCGTCGCCGTCCCCCGGCTTCACGATCGAGGCGACCAGGTCGCGCTGCGTCGGCAGGTGGCCGCCGTCCATCTTGCGCACGCCCAACGCCTGCCACTCGGACAGGGTCTTGCGGACCTGCAGCGTGGCCAGTTCGCTGGCGGCGAAGCCCGGGGGCAGCGACACCGGGCGGCCCCAGGTCAGGTCGATGTCCCAGCCCGACTTGCCGAGGTAGTTGGCGATCGAGCCGAACACGTCGGGCAGGCTGGTCCAGATGTCGCGCCGCCCGTCGCCGTCGAAGTCGACGGCGAAGCTGATGAAGCTCGAGGGCATGAACTGGCTCTGGCCCATCGCGCCGGCCCAGCTGCCGGTCATCGAGCCGGCGGCGATGTGGCCCTGGTCGATGATCCGCAGCGCGTTCAGCAGCTCCTGGCGGAAGAAGGCGCTGCGACGCCCGTCATAGGCGAGCGTGGCGAGCGCCGAGATCACCGGGAAGCCGCCGGTGATGCGCCCGAAATCGCTCTCGATGCCCCACAGCGCCACGATGAAGCGCGGCTGCACGCCGTATTTGCGCGAGGCCTGGTCGAGGAGCGCGCGGTGCTCGTCGAGCAGCCGGCGCCCCTTTTCGACCCGCGCGTCGTTGACGACCCGCGTCAGGTAGTCACGGAAGGTCAGGGTGAACTCGGGCTGCTTGCGGTCGAGTTCCAGCACCCGGTCGATCGGCTGGACGCCCTGGAAGGCCGCGCCCAGCGTCTTTTGCGAGATGCCCTTGGACTCGGCTTCGCGGCGCAGGTCCTTCAGCCAATCGGGGAAGGGCTGGGCGTTGGCGAGCGCGTCGGGCGCGACGCCGGCGACAAGCGCACCTGCGGCGGCAAGCCGGAGCGCCGCGCGGCGCGAGATGGTTTGCTGAAGGTCAGGCAGAATAATGGACATTTACGCCGTTCATTTCTCCTACCCGTACACCCGGTCGCTGTGTGCCATAGGCCGATTCGCTTGTCCACGACGATCGACGCCGCCGCGCAATGAGCGCCGAATGGCCTTGCAAAACGCATCTTCGCCACGAGTTCGCCCCAGGAATGAATGCCGTCGGCGTTCGTTCCCGTGAATCGCTGATTCGCGGCGAAGTCTGCCTAGTGATTTTTCCGGGGCGAGGCGCTATTGTCTCAAAAACGACATTGCCGCCGCACGAGAGCAGGTGCCTTGAGCACGACATCGAACCGCCCCCGTCTCCCCGTCGGCGCCCAGCGCGCCGAGCAGTCTAAGGACGCCGCGAAGGCGGGGCGCCAGCCCGAGGTCGTCGGGTTCTTCCTCGAGCCCAATTTCGCGATGATGGGGTTCGCCACGGCGATCGAGCCCCTGCGCCAGGCCAACCGCCTCAGCGGCAAGCAGCTCTACCAGTGGAAACTGGTGTCGACCGACGGCAAGCCCGTCGCCGCCAGCAACGGCATCGAGCTCAAGGCCGATCATGCGGTCAGCGACCAGACGGCGCGCTTCGACGCCGTCTATGTCTGCGGCGGCATGGAGAGCCCGACCTTGCGCGACCGTTCCTTGTCGGCCTGGCTCAACCGCCTGGCGCGGCACGGCTGCCGCATCGGCTCGATCAGCGGCGGCAGCTACGCGCTGGCGCGCGCCGGGCTGCTGGTGGGCCACAAGTCCTGCATGCACTGGGAATACCTGCAGCCCTTCCGCGAGGAATTCCCCGACCTGGACGTCAGCGACGACATCTTCGAGATCGACCGCGACCGCGCCACCTGTTCCGGCGGCACGTCGTCGCTCGACATGATGCTGCACCTGATCCGGCTCGACCACGGTCACGACCTCGCCATGGCGGTCGCCGAGCAGGCGATCCACACCCAGGTGCGCGAGGCCAACCATCGCCAGCGCCTGACCCCGGCGGCCAGGCTCGGCGTCACCCATCCGAAGCTCCTGAGCGTGATCGGGCTGATGGAGCAGAACCTGGAGCAGCCGCTCGACCGCGCCGACCTCGCCAAGCGCGTCGGCCTGTCGGTGCGCCAGGTCGAGCGCCTGTTCCACAAGTATCTCGACACCCGGCCGATGCGGTACTACCTCGCCCTGCGCCTGGCGCGCGCGCGCCAGCTGCTGACGCAGACCGACCGGTCGATCCTGGACGTGGCGCTGGCCTGCGGCTTCGAGACGGCGTCGCACTTCTCCAAGTGCTTCCACGCCGCCTATGACCGCACGCCGAGCAACTACCGCCAGAGCCTGCGCCGCGCCTGGCCCGCGGAAGGCGCGAAGCCCGACGCCGCGAAGCCCGCCGCCTAGGCCGAGCGCACGCGCGCCACGAAGCGGTCCGCCTCGGCCCTGAGCGCGTCGGCCTGGGTCGCGAGCTCCGCCGAGGACGTCTTCATCCGGCCGGCCGCCTGGCCCACGTCGCCGGATGCGGCGCTGACCGAGGCGATGTTCTGCGACACGTCGCGGGCGCCGAGCGCGGCCTCCTGCACGTTCTTGCTGATCTCCTGCGTCGCCGCGCCCTGCTGCTCCATCGAGGCCGAGATCGCGACGATCACCTCGTTGACGCGGTCGATGCGCCCGCCGATCGCGGCGATCGCCTGAACCGCCTCGCCGGTCTTTTCCTGGACCGCATGGATCTGCGTCGAGATCTCGTCGGTCGCGCGCGCGGTCTGGTTCGCCAGCGTCTTCACCTCCGAGGCGACGACCGCGAAGCCTTTTCCGGCCTCGCCGGCGCGCGCGGCCTCGATCGTCGCGTTCAGCGCCAGAAGGTTGGTCTGCGCGGCGATGTCGGTGATCATCTTCACCACGTCGCCGATCTTTGCCGCAGCCTGGGACAGGCCCTCGACCGAGGCGCTGGTGGCGCGGGCCTGGTCCGAGGCTTCTCGGGCGACCTTCGACGATTCGACCACGCGGCCGGCGATGTCGTTGATCGTCGCCGACATCTCCTCGGCCGCCGAGGCGACGGACTGCACGTTCGACGAGGTCTGCTCGGACGCGGTCGAGGCGGCATCGGCCTGGCGGTTCGCCGTGGTCGCGGCCTCGGCCATCTTCTCGGCCGTGGTCTCCATGCGGTGCGCGGACTGCGACACCGACGAAACCACCGTCTTCACCGTCTCCTCGAACGAGGCCGCGAGCGCGCCAAGCTCTGCCTTGCGCTTGGTCTCGGCCTCGGCGCGGATGCGCGCCTCCTCGGCCTGGCGGGCCTGGTCGGACTGCCGGCGCGCCTCCTCGGCCGCGGCGGCCTCGTTGGCGCGCGCCTCCATGGCCTTGCGGGCGCTGTTCACGATGGTCGCGGCGCGGCGGAACTCGCCCAGCATGCCGCGCAGCAGGAAGGGCCGGAAATACTTGCCCTCGCTCGCGTATTGCAGCGACGCGCTGGTCTCGCGCATGAACGCGTCGAACAGGTCGAAGATACGGTTGATCGAGCGCAGGCCGGGCGCCAGGTCGCCGAAGGATTCGGTGTCCAGGATGCGCGCCTCCATGTCGCCCTGGGCGCCGCGGCCGCAGGCCTTGTCGATCTCGGCGAAGGCGCGCTCGTAGAGGGCGAGCTTGGATTCGAGCTCGGCAATCTTCTTCTTCGTGGCGGTCGATGCGAACATGGCGGTTACGCGGCCTCGGCGGTGAGCGAGAAAACGAAACGGTCGTAGGGCAGGTCGAGCGCGCGGAGCTTCGCCTGCAGCAGGTCGTAGCCGGCCTGCAGCCCCTGCTTGCGGTCGGCGTGACGCCGCTCCTCGGCCAGGACCTCGCGGTAGATCGCGTCGATCCTGCGCACCGCGGCCTCGTCCGGAAGGCGGCGGTTGGAGTGGTAGCCGACGATCTTGCCCTTGGCGTCGTAGGTCGGCGTCACGTGCGCCAGAACCCAGTAGTGATCGCCGTTCTTCGCCATGTTCTTGACGAAGGCGAAGATCTCTTCGCCGCGCGCGATCGTGTCCCACAGCAGCTTGAACACGCAGCGCGGCATGTCGGGATGGCGGATGATGCTGTGCGGCTGGCCGACCAGCTCGCTCTCGGCATAGAGGCCGACGCGGCAGAAGACGTCGTTGACATAGGAGATGCGGCCGGTCGCATCCGTCTTGCTGACGATGATCTCGTCGGCGCCGAAGCGGCGCTCCTGGCCGGTCGGCTTCACCTCAACACTGCTCAAGCCCGTTCTCCCGAATGCCGCCGCGGCGCGGCGCCTTGGATGGAAAATTCCTCAATTCTCGAAGGGGAACCCTAGGAAGCGCTCGCTTAAGAAAACGTGAAGTCGGGCGAGGCTTGGTGAAGGGCTGCTATGCAGCCTGGTCGAGAAGCGCGAACAGGAACCGGTCGTAGCTGAGATTCCGGCGCGCAAGCTCCTCGCGCAGCAGCGCGTGGCCCGCCTCCATCCCGGCGCGGCGGTCGGCGTGCTTGTGCTCTTCTGCCAACAGCGTCGCGTAGACGGGCTCGATCCTCACGACTTCCGCCCGGTCGGGCAGCCGCCGGTTGGAATGGTAGCCGGCGAGCTGCCCCTTGGCGTCGAAGCTGGGCGTCACGTGGGCCAGCACCCAGTAGTGGTCGCCGTTCTTCGCCAGGTTCTTGACCAGGGCAAAGACCTCCTGCCCCTGCGCGATCGTGTCCCACAGCAGCTTGAAGACGCAGCGCGGCATGTCGGGGTGGCGGACGATGCTGTGCGGCTGGCCGATCAGTTCGTGCTCGGCATAGAGCGCGACGCGGCAGAACACGTCGTTTGCGTAGGTGATCCGGCCCCTGGGATCGGTCTTGGAGACGATGATCTCGTCCGCCGAGAAGCTCGTTTCCCGGCCGGTGGGTACAACCGCTTGCTTGCTGGTCATGGCGCTCCTCCCGCTGCGGCGCGCCGTCGGTTGCGCCATCAGCGGCAGGAACCTGCCAAAGACCCTTTAAAAAGTAGTGAAATAGCTCGAGGGCCTGTGCGTGCCTAGTTGCCCGGCTTGGCCTGGGCCCGCGTCGCCTTGCCGTCCATGCCCAGGCTCTCGGCCGCCACGACGATGTTGTTCCAGGTCGTGTCGTCGAGCGGGATGCCGTCGCGCAGGCGCTCGGCGCGGTTCTGGCGCTCCGGGTCGCCCGGCAGCAGCACCGGCTTGCCCGGCTCCTGCGGCGGCGAATCGAGCAGCCACTTGATGAAGGCATCCGCCTCCTCCGCCACGTAGGTGCGGTCGCCGGCCATCGCCGGGTTGAGGATGATCGAGAGCATGTTGTTGAGCACAATGCCCTCGCGCCGCTCGGTGCGGTTGGTGCCGCCGCCCGACAGGATGCCGGCCAGGAATTCGCAGAACACCGCGATGCCGTAGCCCTTGTGCTCCCCCATCGAGGTCAGCGCGCCGCGCGGGGTGGCGTAGAGCTCGGCCGGGTCGCGGGTGGGCTTGCCCTTGGCGTCGATCAGCGCGCCCTCCGGCAGTTCCACGCCCTTGTTCAGCGCCACCTTCACCTTGCCCTCGGCCAGCTTCGAGGTCGCCATGTCGAGGATGATGTGCTTGCCGTCCGGGCGCGGCAGGCCGGCCGAGAACGGGTTGGTCGAGATCCGCGCGTCGGCGCCGCCGAACGGCGCCACGATCGCGCCCGCGCCCACCACGTTGACGAAGTGGACCGAGGCGAAGCCGGCCTCGGCGCATTGCTCGGTCCAGTCGCCGATGCGGCCGAGATGGCTGGAGTGGCGGAGCGCGACGACGCCGACGCCGCTACGCTGGGCCTTCTCGATGCCCATCTTCATCGCTTCCTCGCCGATCACCTGGCCGAAGCCGGACTGGCCGTCGACGACCACGAACACCGCCGTGTCGAGCACGATCTTGGCATGCTGGTTGGGCTGCACGCCGCCGCTGCGCACCATCTCGAGATAGGTCGGGATACGCACCACGCCATGCGAGTCGTGGCCGACCAGGTTGGCGTCGACCAGGCGCCGGGCGACGGCCGCCGCCTCGGATTCGTTGCTGCCCGCGCGATGGAAGATGTCGGCGATCACGCGCCGCAGCGCGTCGGCTTGGATACGGATCATGGGCTCAGGTTTCCTCGAACGTACTTCGTTGGGGACTGGTTGAAGGAATGTCAGACCGAGCGGGTGATCCCGCCGTCGACGCGCAGATTCTGGCCGGTGATATAGCCCGCGCCGTCCGACAGTAGGAAGGCGACCGTGGCCGCGATCTCCTTGACGGTGCCGTAGCGGCGCATCGGGATCTGGGCGACGCGCTTCTCGTTGAGCGGCAGGCTGTCGATGAAGCCTGGCAGCAGGTTGTTCATCCGGATGTTCGCCGCCGCGTGCTGGTCGGAGTAGAGCTTGCAGTAGCTGGCGAGCGCCGCGCGCAGGCAGCAGGAGATCGGGAACGCCGCGTCGGGCTCGAGCGCGGCGAAGGTGGAGATGTTGACGATCGCTCCCCCGCCCTGCTTCTCCATGACCGGGGTCACCAGCCGCGACAGGCGCACCACGTTCAGCAGGATGATGTCGAGGCCGCGATGCCAGTCGGCGTCGGCCACGCCCAGCAGCGTGCCCTTGGGCGGATGCGCGGCGCTGTTCACCAGCGCGTCGATCCGGCCATAGGCGTCGAGCGTGCCCTTGACGGTGCGCTCGAGCACGGACGGGTCCGCGTAGTCGCCGGTGAAGCCGATGCCGCCCAGCGCCTTGCCGAGCGCCTCGCCCTTGCCGGAGTGCGACAGTACCGCGATCCGATACCCCTGCTCCGCCAGGGTACGCGCGCACGCCGCCCCCATGCCCGTACCTGCTGCGGTCAGCAGCGCGACGCGCTTGTCAGACATCAATCCTGCCCTTTCCGGCTTTCGCGTTGCGATGGAGGGGGAACCATACAAACCGGCGGACCCGCCGTCATCCGTTCCTCTGCCATGGCTGGCCGGAGGTCGCAAGCGCCACCCTGAGTTCAAGTGACTTCAATGTCGGCACGCTTCACGGGCATGCGGCCGGATGGCCGCGATCCAACGCGTGTTCTGTGCCGATGCCGAAGCGCGCAATGAAGATTAAGTCCTATCCTTCTGCGTAGGCTGTGGGCGGCATGGCTGATCGCTATCGTAGCTTCCAGCCCCGGAAGAACAGTATCTCCCGCAGGTAGTGACCGCGGGCGGTGGGGCGAGGGAGAGAGGTAGCATGAACAAGACTGTTGCGAAGCCGGGGCCCGAGCTGCTCGAGATCGGCGGCAAGGCGATCTACGAGTTCCGGTCGCATCCGCGCAAGGCGCCCTGGGACAAGGCGGCCGACGAAACCCGCGCGGCCTACCGCGCCCGGATGCAGGAGCTGCTGAACGCGCTGGCCGTCGAAGGGTACAAGGTCCGGCGCAAGGCGGGCTAGCCGCTGGAGGGGCGCCCGGACGGAGGCATCCCGCGCGGGCCCCGTCCCTTGTGAAAGCCCGTTGAACCCGCCGTCCCGCGCCGAACGTCGCGTCCATCGGCCCACACGCTTCGGGGAACAGCCCAAGTCACCACCCCCAGCTGTGGCGCGCCGCGCTGCTGCTGGTATGATCTGGACGCGTCCACCCTCGAAAGCCGCACGCCAGGGAGGCGGTCATGATCCGCGCCACGATTTTCCTCATTTCCGGCGGCATGGTGCTCGCCGGCATCGTCGGCCTGATCTTCCAGGAGTAGCGCTTTGCGCCAGGGCGCCCTTCTGGTAATCGACACCTTCCGCGCGGGGACAGGTGGCCGAGCGGTTTAAGGCACCGGTCTTGAAAGTCTCGCGCGGCTGTATCGTCCAGCCGCGCCCTTTCCACCTAGCGCGGTTTTCTGCGCCCTTCCCTTCTATACGAGACGCCCCTTTCCATCGCGTGGTGGGGAGTGTGGTGGGAATTCCGGTGGGACTTGATGCCCGCCGCGATCCGCGCCGGCCGGATGCCGGCATAGCGACGCGACCAGGTGCAGGAACACCCGGCCGCGCCTGACCACCAGCACGGAGATAGACCCATGCCGAAGGCTACGAAGACTGCTACCACCACCGCGCCCGCGGCGCACGCCGGCGATGATCCCGTCAGCCACCTGGCCGTAGTCGACGCGATCGACCGGCTCCGGTCGCTGGTGCAGGTCGTGTCCGCCGCGGTGAACGCGGATCCCCCGCTGCATCCGGGCGACGTCGACGAAGGACTGCTCGCGGTCGACGAACGGCTCGACAGGATCAAGGGCATGGTCCGCCAGCTCGGCAATCTTCCCGCGGAGCCCGCGACCGCGCGCGCCGCCGACTAGGCCGCCTCTGCCGTGCATTCAGCCCCGCCGGGAAAAACCGGCGGGGCTTTTCTTTGGCGGGTGCGTTTCACGTGAAACCGCCCGACTTTGGCTTTGATCTTCCGACACTGAGGCGTTGTTGTCCGGCGACGGCCGCCCAGCGACAAGAGCCCGAAATCGAGTCGCCGGTGCGCCTCGGCCCGGCCCGCTACCACCCTAGCGCCGACCTCGTCAGCGCGAATCCTGGGCGCGCTGGCGCAGCCGGCGAGCGCTTCCGATCGCTGGTCTAGGGGCTGGCTTTCGGCGGGCCGCTCAAGATGAGTGAACAGAGAACACTAAAGGAATGAAATGGAAGGTGTGATCCAAATAATGGAAGATAGAAGGGAAGTTAAATCAGATGAAAATTAGCGGATACTTGGACGCGCTGGTTTTTTTATCTGGTCATCCACTTGGTAATCAGAATACTTGCATTGTTCGACGTTCAATTTTTCAGGAGAAGCACCGCCATGAAAAATACTAAGCAGCCCTGGCCGCTAGAAATCAGCCCAGCCGAATTCATCAGCTACCCCGACAACCCGAGGGCACGAAATGCCGAGGCACGCAGCAAGAGCGCGCGCCACCTGCGCGCAAAAAGCCCCGCCCACCGGTATGTTTTCGCGGCCGTGCTGCCGGACGGCACGTGCATCAAGCTCGACGGCCACACCCGCGCCTACAACTGGGAGAAAGAGATCACCGAACCTCCCATCACGGCCTGGTGTGTCTACATCCCAGTGCAAAGCGAGACGGAAGCAGGCGCGCTCCGGGAACACTTCGATAGCCCCGCCGCCGTCCGCCCACAGGAAGTAACGCTCGACATTAAACGTGCTTCCTGATGAACGCGCGAAAGGCCCCGCCGCCGTTGGCGGGGCCTTTCACTCGCTCAGGATCACCGCGGTAGGGGGACACGTGGATAAACACCCGGCGCGCGACCGCATTCGAGATAGCCTTGCAACGATTGAGGGGCTTCATCGGGCAACTCATGCCCAGGTGCAGGTACTACGCGTCGCATTGCAGGTTCTGTTCACCAGTCTAATCGCACAGAACCCAAATCCATCAGAGAACCTGAAGCGCGCAAAGGAGCAGATCCTTGGCGCCCTCGTTGATCAGCAGCCATCTGCTGCGCCAGGCGCTCGAGAGCGCGAGCAATTTCGCCTAAGCGAAGGACGCGCTTTCCTGGAGCCGATCGAGAAGGCGTTGCGCGAGATCGGGAAACTGCCTTAGCACGTGTCTTCATAGCGATCCCCTTCACCGGATCTGCGGCATCCGCCCCACCGCCGCCGCGCCCTGGCCCGTCGCCCGGGGCGCCCGCAGCTTGGCGCTGCGCTCCTGCAGCTGCTCCTGCACCAGCTCGCGCAGGTCGGCGTCGCCCTGCAGCAGCGTCATCTTCGCGGCCTC
>JAEULC010000265.1 GCA_016792605.1 Rhodospirillales bacterium | reverse complement strand
CTCCGAGCACGGGCCCTCGGGCGAGTTCGGCCTGCGCAAGGACGACGAGATCAACGTCATCGTCAAGGGCGGCAACTATGGCTGGCCCAGGGCCATCGGCGCGGTCGGCGAGAAGGGCCTCATCGACCCGATCCTGTTGTGGCGCGAAACCGGCGCCCCACCCTCGGGCATGACCTTCTTCGACGGCTCGCTGTTCGTCGCCACCCAGCGCTCGAACGCACTGATCCGCGTCGATGTCGAGAAGAAGGGCGAGAACTGGACGGTCAGGGCGATCGAGCGCTGGTTCTCCGACAAGCCGGACAACGGCAGCTGGGGCTCGTTCCGCGACGCGGTGGTTGGCCCAGACGGCGCGCTCTACGCGCTGACCAACTTTAACAGCGGCGACGACAAGATCCTGAAGATCGTCAGGCGCTAGCCGACGAACTCCTCGCGCCGGTAGCCCTGCAGGTAGAGCAGCGCGGTCAGGTCGCCGTGGTCGATGCGGGCGCGCGCCGCCGCCGCGGTGATCGGCTTGGCCTGGAACGCGACGCCGAGGCCCGCCGCCTGGATCATCGCCAGGTCGTTGGCGCCGTCGCCGACCGCCATGGTCGCGGACAGGTCCAGGCCCAGCCGCGCCGCCTCGGCCTTGAGCGTCTCGAGCTTGGTGTCGCGGCCCAGGATCGGTTCGACCACGCGGCCGGTCAGCCTGCCCTCGGCGAGCTCCAGCTCGTTGCCGCGGTCCTCGTCGAAGCCGAGCATCGCCCTGGCATGGGCGGTAAAGATGCGGAACCCGCCCGAGACCAGCATCACCCTTGCGCCATGCCGCCGCATGGTCTGCACCGCCGCGCGCGCGCCCGGCATCGGCTGCATGTCGTCGCGCACCTTGTAGAGCGCGTCGGTCGAGCAGCCCTCCAGGATCGCGATGCGCTCCTTCAGCGCCTGCGAGAAGTCGAGCTCGCCGCGCATCGAGCGCGCGGTGATCGCGGCGATGCGCTCGCCGAAGCCGACCTCGGCGGCGAAAATGTCGAGCGTCTCGCCGACGATCATCGTCGAGTCCATGTCGGCGATCAGCAGCTTCTTGCGCCGTCCTTCGGCGGGTTGCGCCAGCACGTCCAAGGGCAGCGGCCCGATCGCCGCCCGCGCCCGCTCTTCAGCCAGATCAACCGCGAGGCCCGCGAAGGGAATGTCGCAGGCGATGCCCGGCGCGAGCCAGGCGACCGGACCGGCGTCGCCGAGCGCGGCGCGCACCCGGTCGGCCGTGCTAGGTTCGAGCGCAGGATTGGCGGGATTGGCGATCAGCGTCAGGACAGATGTCATCGCGGCGATATAGCGGTTCGGGCGCTTCGGCGCCACGGCCTCGCATATGACCAGGCAGCCCCTGCTGATCGTCGCCGGTCCGACCGCCAGCGGCAAGTCGGGCCTGGCCCTGGCGCTCGCCGTCGAATTCAACGGCACGGTCATAAACGCCGACTCGATGCAGCTCTATCGCGGCCTGGAGATCCTGACGGCGCAGCCCGACGCGGCGGCGCGGGCCAGGGCGCCACACCTTCTCTATGGCGTGCTCGACCTTGCCACCCCCGCCTCAGCGGGGAAGTGGCGGGACATGGCGCTGGACGCGATCGCCGAGGCCCGTGCCGCAGGGCGGCTGCCGATCCTGGTCGGCGGCACCGGGCTCTACCTGCGCACCCTGCTGCAGGGCATCGCGCCCATCCCCGCCGTGCCGGCGGCGATCCGCGACGCCGCGCGGGTGCTGCACACCGCGCTCGGCGGCCCCGCCTTCCGCGCCCGGCTGGCCGAGCGCGATCCCGAGGGGGCGGCCAGGCTGAACCCCGGCGATACGCAGCGCCTGATCCGCGCCTACGAGGTCGTCGAGGCGACCGGCAGGCCGCTGGCGTATTGGCAGGCGCAACAGGCGGAGGGCGGCGACAGCCCGTTCCGGCCCTTCGTCCTGACCGTGATGCCGCCCCGGCCCGTCCTGCATAAATCCATCAACGAACGATTCTTGCGCATGATCGGCCAGGGGGCGCTGGACGAGGTCCGCGCCGTGCTGGCCCGCAGGCTCGACCCGATGCTGCCCGGCATGAAGGCGCTGGGCGTGGCGGAGCTGCGCCGGCACCTGGACGGCGCGCTGCCGCTGGCCCAGGCGGTGGCCCTGGCCCAGACCGCGACCCGGCAATACGCCAAGCGCCAGGCCACCTGGTTCCGCCACCAGCTCCCGCCGGACTACCTGCTCAACGCGCAATTTTCGGAAAGATTATTACCAGAAATCTTTTCGATAATTCGTCAGTTTCTGTTGACCCCCTAGGATCGACCGTCTAGGTTGCCGCTCCTTTTGATTCGGGGCGCGCCGCTGGAACCATGCGGCAAGCCCTGTGCCGCTGGGGTTTTCCTAGATATCCCCAATGGCCGGACTACCGGAGAAGACCATCATGGCCCAGCAACGCACGGCCGCAAAGGCAGCCGAACCCGCCCAGCGCATGACCGGCGCGGAGATCATCATCAAGGCGCTGCTCGACCAGGGCGTCGAGGTCATGTTTGGCTATCCGGGCGGCGCCGTCCTGCCGATCTACGACGCGCTGTTCAAGCAGAACGCGCTGCGCCACGTGCTGGTGCGCCACGAGCAGGCCGCCGTCCACTCGGCCGAGGGCTACGCGCGCTCGACCGGCAAGGTGGGCGTGGTGCTGGTGACCTCGGGCCCGGGCGCCACCAACGCCGTGACCGGCCTGACCGACGCGCTGATGGACTCGATCCCGGTGGTCTGCCTGACCGGCCAGGTGCCGACGCACCTGATCGGCAACGACGCCTTCCAGGAAGCCGACACGACCGGCATCACCCGGCCCTGCACCAAGCACAACTACCTGGTGAAGGACATCAACGACCTGGCGCGCACGATGCACGAGGCGTTCTACGTCGCGCGCAGCGGCCGGCCCGGCCCCGTGGTGATCGACCTGCCCAAGGACATCCAGTTCGCCGAGGGCCCGTACGAAGGCCCGGCGAACGTGCGCCACCGCACCTACCGCCCGCAGATGGCGGCCGATCCGGCGCTGATCGAGCGCGCCATCGACCTGATCGCCGCGGCCAAGAAGCCGGTCTTCTACTGCGGCGGCGGCGTCATCAACTCGGGGCCCGAGGCCTCGGAGCTCTTGACCCAGTTCGTGCGCCAGACCGGCTATCCCTGCACGCTGACGCTGATGGGCCTGGGCGCCATCCCGGCCAGCGATCCGCTGTTCCTCGGCATGCTGGGCATGCACGGCACCTACCAGGCCAACCTGGCGATGCACGAAGCCGACGTGATGATCAACATCGGCGCCCGCTTCGACGACCGCATCACCGGCCGGCTCAACGCCTTCTCGCCGAACTCGCGCAAGATCCATGTCGACATCGACCCGTCGTCGATCAACAAGAACGTGCCGGTCGAGCTCGGCATCGTCGGCGATTGCGGCACGGTCCTGAAGCAGCTCATCGAGGCCTGGAAGCGCCGCAAGGCGAAGCCCGACGGCAAGGCCCTGAAGGAGTGGTGGAAGAAGATCGAGGACTGGCGCGCGCGCGACTGCCTGCGCTTCAACCAGTCCGGCGACATCATCAAGCCGCAGCACGCGATCAAGCGGCTCTACGAGCTGACCCGGGACAAGGCGCCGTTCATCACGACAGAGGTCGGCCAGCACCAGATGTGGGCGGCGCAGTTCTTCGGCTTCGAGAAGCCGAACCACTGGATGACCTCGGGCGGCCTCGGCACCATGGGCTACGGCCTGCCGGCCGCGATCGGCGTGCAGATGGCGCATCCCGACAAGCTGGTGGTGGACATCGCCGGCGAGGCGTCGATCCTGATGAACATCCAGGAGCTGTCGACCGCCGTGCAGCACCGGCTGCCGATCAAGATCTTCATCGTCAACAACCAGTGGATGGGGATGGTGCGCCAGTGGCAGGAGCTGCTGCACGGCGGCCGCTACTCGGAAAGCTACACCGAGGCCCTGCCGGACTTCGTCAAGCTGGCCGACGCCTTCGGCTGCGTCGGCCTGCGCGCGACCAAGGCCGGCGAGCTGGACAAGGTGATCAAGGAGATGATCAAGGCCGACCGGCCGGTGGTCGTCGACATCCATGTCGACAAGACCGAGAACTGCTTCCCGATGATCCCCTCGGGCGCGGCGCATAACGAGATGCTGCTGGGCCCGGCGGACGAGGCGAAGAAGCCGGTCTCCGAGGAAGGCATGGTGCTGGTGTGACCGCTCGAACCGACCGGCCGGACCGCTAGGCCATGACCATCGACAAGACCATCCGCCGCCACACGATAGCGGTGATCGTCGACAACGAGCCGGGCATCCTGGCGCGCGTCGTCGGCATGTTCTCGGGCCGCGGCTACAACATCGAGAGCCTGACCGTGGCCGAGGTCGACGCGCATCAGCATCTCTCGCGCATCACCGTCGTCACCTCGGGCACCGAGATGATCATCGAGCAGATCAAGAACCAGCTCGGCCGCCTGGTGCCGGTCCACAAGGTCGCCGACCTGACCTCCGAGGGACCGCATGTCGAGCGCGAGCTCTTGCTGGTAAAGGTCGCCGGCGTGGGCGACCACCGGGTCGAGTGCCTGCGCATCGCCGACATCTTCCGCGCCCGTGTGGTCGATTCGACCACCGAGTCCTTCGTCTTCGAAGTGACCGGCGCCTCCGAGAAACTGAGCGCCTTCATCAGCCTGATGGAGCCGCTGGGTCTGATCGAAGTCAGCCGCACGGGGGTCGTCGCGATCGCCCGCGGATCGGCCGCGATCATGAAGCGTGGCGCGGGCAACTGAGCGCGCCGTCTCAAAGAACCGAACGAGGATCCCAAGGAGTTAGCTATGCGCGTCTATTACGATCGTGATGCCGACGTAAACCTGATCAAGGCGAAGAAGGTCGCCGTCATCGGCTATGGCAGCCAGGGCCACGCCCATGCGCAGAACCTGCGCGACAGCGGCGTGAAGGACGTGGCGATCGGCCTGCGGTCCAGCTCCGCCTCGGTCAAGAAGGCCGCCGACGCCGGCTTCAAGGTGATGAACCCGGCCGACGCCGCCAAGTGGGCCGACGTCATCATGGTCTGCACCCCGGACGAGCTGCAGGCGGCGCTGTGGCGCGACGACCTGCGCGACAACATGAAGAAGGGCGCGGCGATCGCGTTCGCCCACGGCCTCAACATCCACTTCAAGCTGATCGAGGCGCGCGCCGACCTCGACGTGTTCATGATCGCGCCGAAGGGCCCCGGCCACACCGTGCGCTCCGAGTACGTGCGCGGCGGCGGCGTGCCCTGCCTGGTCGCGGTCGACCAGAACCCGAGCGGCAACGCGCTGGAGATCGCGCTCTCCTATGCCTCGGCGATCGGTGGCGGCCGGTCGGGCGTCATCGAAACCACCTTCAAGGAAGAGTGCGAGACCGACCTGTTCGGCGAGCAGGTAGTGCTCTGCGGCGGCCTCTGCGCGCTGATCATGGCCGGCTACGAGACGCTGGTCGACGCGGGCTATGCGCCCGAGATGGCGTATTTCGAGTGCCTGCACGAGGTGAAGCTGATCGTCGACCTGATCTACGAGGGCGGCCTCGCCAACATGCGCTACTCGATCTCGAACACGGCCGAGTACGGCGACTACACCCGCGGCCCGCGCATCATCACCGACGAGGTGAAAGCCGAGATGAAGAAGGTGCTCGACGACATCCAGTCCGGCCGCTTCGCCCGCGACTGGGTGCTGGAGAACGCCGCCGGCCAGGCCAGCTTCAAGGCCATGCGCCGCCGCTCGGCCGAGCACGACATCGAGAAGGTCGGCGAGAAGCTGCGCGCCATGATGCCCTGGATCGGCAAGAACAAGCTGGTCGACAAGGCGAAGAACTGAGCCGCCAAGCTACCGCTGCAAGGCTGCAGGGCCGGGTCCGCCGCAGGGTGGATCCGGCCTTCGCTTTTTCCGGGCCGCGACCCTAGACTTGCCGCGGCGACATCCAGGGGGAGAGGAAACGTGCTGCCGATCGTCGATTTCGCGGGCGCCGCCGAGGGCGACGGCTCGGCGCTGCAGCGCGCTGCGGAGGAAGTGCGCACCGCCTTCACCACGGTCGGCTTCTTCTACATCCGCAACCACGGGGTGCCTGACGCGGTGCTCGAGGCCGCCATGGCCGAGGCGAGGCGCTTCTTCGCCGAGCCGGTCGACACCAAGCGCCAGGTCGCGATCAATCTGCGCCATCGAGGCTTCAGCGCCATCGGCGACGCGCTGATGTACGAGGCGAAGAAGCCCGACAACAAGGAGTTCTTCACCATGGGGCTGGAGCTGGCCGAGGACGATCCCGACGTCCTGGCCGGCGAGGCCTTGCGCGGCCCCAACAACTGGCCTGCCGGGCGCCCGGCCTTCCGCGCCGCGCTGGAACGCTACTACGCCGCGATCGGCGACTGCGGCGCGATGATCCTGCGCGCGGTCGCCCTGTCGCTCGGCAAGCCCGCCGACTTCTTCGCGCCGTCCTACCGCAAGCGGCTGCAGCGCACGCAGTTCATCCACTACCCGCCGCAGCCGCCCGAGCTTGGGGCCGACCAGTACGGCGTAGCGCCGCATACCGACTTCGGCTGCATCACGTTGCTGTGGCAGGACCAGAGCGGCGGGCTGGAAGTCTACGACCGCAAGGCGAAGCGCTGGATCGACGCGACGCCGATCCCCGACACGATGGTGATCAATTCCGGCGACCTGCTAGCGCGCTGGACCAACGACGTCTACGCCTCGACGCCGCACCGCGTGGTCAACCGCTCTGGCCGCGACCGCTATTCCGTCGCCACCTTCTACGACCCGGATTACAAGGCGGTGATCGATCCGATCGCCTTCGGCGGCGGCGGCGAGCTGGCGCAATACCCGGTCACCACCGCGGGCGCCCATATCCTCGGCCGGATCGAAAAGTCCTTCGGCTACCGCAAGGCGCGGCAGAAGGCGTCGTAGTTTCTCTTATTTAACATAATGTAAGTGTCCATAATCCTCCACATTTCACGTGTCGGATGAGATATTTTCCGTTGACGCACAAACTCCACCTGTGGTCTTGTTGTGAATAGAGAGACAAACAACATCTCTCTCGCGGGATTTGACGGAAGCAGCTTGCGCCGCGTCACCAATCGCTAAAGCGCCACGACCAACCCTCGTGGTTCCGCCGCCAGATGCGTTCAGAAGGCCGAAGGAGAACCGCGATGACCGAGATCCAGCGACCGCCCCTCCCCGCCCCCGGCGGACGGTGTTGACGCTCCCAGCGTCATCCCCGGCGGCCTAGCCGCCACTCAAATCAACTCCCGCCCGATCGACCGGCCCAACGGCCGGAAAGGA
>JAEULC010000254.1 GCA_016792605.1 Rhodospirillales bacterium | reverse complement strand
CGGCACCAACCTGTCGGTGCCGTTCCTGGCCAGGATGGCGCGCGAGATTCCGACCGTGCGCTACTTCAAGATCGAGATGCCGGGCACGGCCGGCAAGCTGCGCGCGTTGATCGAGGCCGGCGGTCCCGCGATCGAGGGCCCCTTCGACGGCGAGGAGTCGATCACGCTCCTGGCCGACCTCGACGCCGGCGCCACCGGCACGATGCCCAGCGCGCTTCTGCCCGACCTGATCAAGCCGGTGCTGGCGCATCACAAGGCGGGCGACCGCGCCGACGCGCTGGCCGCCTATGCCGCCATCCTGCCGCTGATCAACTACGAGAACCGGCAATGCGGTCTGCGCGCGACCAAGACGGTGATGATGGAAGGCGGCGTCATCAAGTCCGACGCCGTCCGCCATCCGCTCGAACCCCTGCATCCCGCGACCCGCGCGGGGCTGCTGGAACTGGCCCGCCAGGCAAGCCCGCTGGCGCTGCGCTGGGGCCGCTAGGCCGGATCGCGCGCGATCACATCGGCGTGGCCGGGCGCCCGGCGCGCCGTGGCCGGTGCTAGGCTCCCCGCCGATGAATCGCCTCGTCCACGCGATGCTCGCGGTCCTGCTGGCTCTTGGCGGCGGCGCGACGTACGCGCAGGTGCCAGAGCCGACCAGGATCGACATCGCCGATCCCCGGGCCTATTGGCGCGATCGCGGGTTCGTCGAGCTGACGCCGGCGATCCGCGTCTCGGTGGCGCCGGGGGCGCGGACCGCGATCTTCCTGAAGATTCCTGAAGGCGCGCGGATCGCGACCAGGCTGCTGCCGTCGCAGAGCCGCGCGACCTTCCTGCTGCCGCCGGGCAGCGCCAGCGACCGCGTGTCGCTGGCGGCCGGCGCGGACGGGGAGTGGACAGTCGACGACGTGCGCGGCACGCGCTGGGGCGTCGACGGGCGCGAGTATTTCCACGTCTATCGCCCGGCCGGTCCCGATCTGCACGCGCCGCTCGTCGGCTACGAATGGCCGCGCGACGATCCGCACCTGGCGATCGCGGCGACGACGCTGCTGACCGCGCTGGTGCGCGACACGCCGGCGCCGTTCACCGCGCTGCTGCCGTCCTGGGGCGAGGTCGCGCGCTTTCGCCAGTTGAACCGCTGCGATTCCTGCCACGTGGCCGACAAGCCCATGGCCGAGACCGATCGCGCCGTGCTGCCGTCCTGGGCGACCGACGCTTCCGGCCTCTACGTGCCGCTGGCGGTGCTCGCCGACCGCGCGCCGCTCTCGACCTCCCGGATGTTCCACGATCCGAACAGCGGCGAGGCTTTCGTGACCGCGACCTGCGGCGACCAGCCGGCGCGCGAACATCTGGGCCGCCGAAGCCGCTGGTTCAGTTGCCCCGACGACGCCGTGCCGATCGGAACGCTCGACGTCCCGGCCGGGCTCGCCGCCGGCGATCCGCATGTCCTTCGCGTCTGCGCCTCGCGGCGCTACCTCTTCGACCGGCTCGACCCGGCCGGGCGCGAGGCCTTCGCCGCCGCCTTCGCTGCCTGCGGCATCGCGTAGCGCCGCCCCTGCGTCCGTGAATCGGGCCGCACCCGGCGCCGGGCCCGCGGCCCGCGCCCCGGCATGAGCCCCGTTCATCCCTGGGAGGGATGGCCGCGCTCTGGACTACCTCCTCGCCAACATGCCCGCCCTGCCGCTGGTCGCGATCTTGGCCAGGATGTCATCGCGACGCCGGGCGCGATGCCCGGTTGGCGATCGCGCGTCAGGCCCGGTTGTAGGGCAGCTTCATCAGCAGGGTCGCCATCATGCAGCTCCCGGTGATGCCCGACAGCATCAGCCCGGCGCCGATCGCGCCCGACAGCAGGAAGAACCCGGGGTGGAAGGCGAAGCCCAGCACCACGCCCAGCAAGGCCAGGGACCCGGCGGTGATCTGGACCTGGCGCATGATCGGCAGCGGCGCCTTGCGGTTTTCGGCGATGGGGAAGCCGGCCTGCTTCCAGGCGGTGATGCCACCGGTGAAGTTGACGGCCTCGGCAATGCCGGCGGCGCGCAGCTTCTCGATCGCCTTGGCCGAACGGTTGCCCGAAAGGCAGTGGACGACCAGTCGCTTGCCCGGTTCCGGCTGCACTTGGCTGGCATCGAAGCTCGACAGCGGCACCAGCCTGGCGCCGGGAATGTGCTCGCGCGCAAACTCGCCCGGCTCGCGCACGTCGATCAGCTGGACCTCGCCGCGATCCATGGCCGCCTTCAGCGCGGATGTCTCGATTTCCCGCATGGCCTCATACCTCCTCGTATATTAGCATAAGGTAATATATGAGGCGCGGAAATACAAGGCGCCGGAGCGCCTTGCCGTCTGGGCAGGATCAGAGCTCGAACAGCGACGGAAAGGCGGCCGGAATGATCGCCGCCGCGGCCAGCACGGCCAAGCATCCCGTCAGCAGATTGTCACCGAACATCACGAGAAACCGGCCAAGCACGCTCATTGGCGGTCTCCTCTATTAACCATGGCGCGGCGGAGCGTCGCGTCTTCTTGGTATTTTAAAATAATGCGCCAGATCGGGGGCGGTTGCAGTGATCCAGATCACAACGCCCGCGAAAAACTGCGATTCAGCAAGGTTAAGAACGCGAACAGGCGCAGGCGGTCGCCCGCCTGCGCCTGCAGCTCGCGACCAGCCAGCCTAGCGGCTGTTGCGATCGAACTGCGGGTCGTAGACGTAGGTGCTGCGGTACGGGTCGTAGACCGGCGCGGCGTAGTAGGCCGCGGGCGCCTCGTAGTAGGTCGGCGCCTGGTAGTAGACCGGGGGCGGCGGGGGCGGCGCGTAGTAGGCCGGCGGCGCCGCGTAGCTCGGCTGCGCCGAAAGCGCCAGCGCCGTGCCCAGCGCGAAGGCGCCCAGGCCCAGGCCGATATAGGCGCCGGTATTGCCGCCGCCGCGATGGTGGTGGTGATAGCCGCCGCGGTGGCCGCGATCGCGGGCCTCGGCGTCGCCGGTGAACGAAACCGACAGCGGAATCGCGAGCATCGAGGCGATCACCGCGGTCGTGACAAGGCGCTTGTGCAAGGTCTTCATGGCCATTCTCCTTTCCCCGAGGCGCGCCCGGCCGCCTGGCCTTCCGCACCATGGGCTGGCGTCACTGTCTGGCTTGAACGCCGCGGCGTGACTTCCGCCACACCCGGGACACTGCGCCACCCGCCCTGAACGCCGGCTGAACGCGTCGGTTGCCTGAAAAACATTTCATCCGGCGGGGAACCGCGCGCTTCCCGCCCATGTTCAGGCCCCATTCAGCGGCGACCTGTCATGGTCGTCGGCGAGATGGCAGCCGCTTCCGGCGCCCGCTAGAGACGAGGGAGGACACCATGACCCAGTTCAAGACGACGCTGATGCGCTCGGCCGCGCTGTCGCTGTTCCTGGCGACGGGGCTGCTTTCGATGCCCGCCTGGGCCGAGGCCGACAATCGCGGCGGCTGGAGCGCCTGCCCGAACGGCAGCGATTTCGGCAATCGCGGGGTCTGCAACGAGGCGCCGGTCCAGAACCTGCCGCAGCAGCCGGCGCCCGTCGTGGTGCAGCCGCAGCCTCAGCCCGCGCCGTCCGCCGGCCCGTCGGCCCGTGGCGGCGGCCGCAACCGCGGCGGCGACCAGGGCAGCTACGGCCGCAACAACAGCCCGCAGAACAACGATCGCGGCAACGGCAACGGCAACCGCGGCTATGGCGGCGGCTACGACCGCAACTACGGCCGGGGCGGCTACAGCTACGACTACCGGCAGTCCTACCCGAGCTACCCCGGCTACCCGAGCTACGGGTACCAGCAGGGCTACGGCACCCCGGCGGCCGATCCGTACTACTCGGGCGTGATGAGCGAGGAGCAGCTCGCCTACGTGTTGCAGCAGCAAGGCTTCAGCCGGGTCGAGACGGTCGACTACGCCACCGGCCTCTACACGGTCGACGCGCGCGACCCCAACAACCGCGCGGTTCGCCTGCGGGTTTCGGGCCAGAACGGCCAGATCCTGGAAGCGCGGGCGCGCTAAGGCCCGCGAATGAAAAAGGGCCGGTCCCGCGGGGCCGGCCCTTCCTGCGTCGCGGGCGCGCAGGTCTACTTCATGGCGGTTCGCACGACGGGCAGGATGCCCGAGCCGTTGGTGAGGCCCTGGAGCTTGGCGATCAGCCCCGGCACGGTGCTGACGCCGGCGCGCTCGAACTCGCCGCGGTAGTGGATCACCAGGCTGTAGCCGTCGACCTCGATGTCGTTGATGCGCGTATCGCCGTTCTTGTCGTGCACGCGCCAGTCGATGCTGAGCGGCTTGTCGCCGGTCGTGACCGCGGTGTTGACCTTGATGTCGCCGTTGGGCTGGGGCTTCAGCGCGCCGATGGCGAAGCTCTGCACCGACGTCGAGCCCAGCTTCTGGATCGCCACGTCGATGACGTAGGCGGCGAACAGCTCGGTGAATTCCTTGCGGTCATTGGGCGTGACCGTGCGCGCCATCTTGCCCAGCGTCTGGTTCGCCAGCGAGTCGAAGTCGATCGCGTCGAGCATCAGCTTGGTGAAGGAGTCGTTGCGCGACTCAGGGCTGCCCTGCTGCATCATCACTGTCATGGTCCGGTTGCCCATCTCGGTGATGAAGGTCTTGGCCGCCTCCTCCGAAACCGGCTTCTTGGCCGGCGCCTTCGTCAGCGGCTGTCGTTGCGTCTGCGCCTCGGCGGCGGGCAGCGTCGCGACGGCGGCGCCGGCGAGCAGCGACAGGGCGAAGGCGGCGGCGAAGTGGCGGCGGAAGATCATGGGTAAGTCCCCCCGGACGAGATCGATCAACCCGGCCGGCGGCCGGCGCACCATGCGAATGACTATAGCCAATACAGGGGAGAATCGCGATTCGTCCGTGATCGCCCTCACACGGCGAACCGGGGGCGCGCAAAAGAAAAAAGCCCGGCGCTGGCGGGCGCCGGGCCTTGCAGCGGGTCGAAGGGGTTAAATGGTTAAGCGGCGGCCTTGCGGTTCTTGGCCAGCCAGCCGTCGACCATGGCGACGGTCTGGTCGACCGTCTCGTTGCGGAGGCCCTTGGCGGCCGCGATGGTCTGGACGATGCGGTCGACCCGTTCGATGTTCTGCGCCCCGGCGGCAAGCGCCCGGGCGGCCGAGGACGGCTTGGCCAGGCCGGTCGCGGCGGCGGCATACTTCTCGAACGGGACCAGGTCGTTGCGGTCGGCGCCGAGGCTGACGCAGAGGTCGACGACCCAGTTGTAGACCGCCTTGGAGGCGGCCGGGTCGGTGTGCACAGCCTCCTTGATCGGCCGCACCGTGTCCTTCTGGACGCAGCGGTAGTTGCCGGTCAGCAGCATGGCCCATTTCGCCAGCGGCACGAAGACGCTGTCGTGAACCTTCAGCTTCACCGGCAGCTCGACCATCTTGCCGTCGACCTCGAAGCGCGCCGCCTCGATGTCGTCCTGCATCTGGCGCAGGATGGCGTTCGACTTCTCGTCGTCGAACTTGGCGACCTTGAAGTTGGTCGGCAGGCTGACCTGCAGCACGTTCACCGGCTCGTCCGGCGGGCGGAAGGCCTGCGGGTCGGGGCTGCACAGGGTCAGCGTCTTGGGATCGAAGCTCTGCCAGACCGAGGCGTCGGTGTAGCAGGCCTTCAGCGCCTCCATCGGCAGGCCGGGCACGCGGGCGAGGTAGGGCAGGGGCGGCATGTTCATGATCGACATGCAGGGCACGCGCGACTTCGCCACCTTGTCGAGCAGCTCGCGCACGCCGGGCGAGCGGTACTGCGGTTCCTGCATCGCCAGGCCGATCAGGTCGAACTTCGACGGGTCGGCCTCGCCGGGGCCGATCGCCGTGAGCTTGCCCGGCAGCTTGCGCGTGTCGATCTCGACGAGGCCCTCGCGGCCCTTCACCGGGATGCGGATGCGGGCGCCTTCCTTGTTGATCAGGTCGGCCTCGGCCGGCAGGCAGACCAGCGTGGTGTTGTGCCCGGCCAGTGCCAGCTTGGTGGCCAGCAGCGAGCCATAGGACGCGCCCAGAATCAGCATGTTGTACTTCTTGCTCATCGACAGCCAGCTCCGCTCTTGATTGCCAGGGACGTTTCTTCCCTGAAAGCCGCGATGCTAGTCCACCTGTGACGCTGGATACAGCGCAATCCGGGGGATCCGCACTTTGTGCAGGTGCGAAATGCCGCGATGTCCGCGCTTGCAAGATGCGCGGCCCGAGGGCCTGCACTAGGATGCCGGCCTTCATGAACAGAATTTAGCCAGGGATTGGGGGAAAGTGCCGATGGCGAAGAAGACGATCCGCGAGCGGGCGCGCGCGGGCGAGCTGGTGCAGGGCGCGTTCGTGTTCGAGTTCTTCAC
>JAEULC010000207.1 GCA_016792605.1 Rhodospirillales bacterium | reverse complement strand
TCGACCGATTCCTCGCGCTTCGACAGGTGGCGGCTCGATCCCAGAAGCTCGATGGTGAAGGTGAAGGCGGCGGCATGCATCGTCATCGCCGCCAGGTCGGTCGGCTCGCTGTTGATGAAGTAGTCCGCCTTGATGCCCTGGCGGCAGGCCGAAAGGCTGCCGACGCCGCCCTGCAGCTCGCCGACAACGTAGGTCAGGATCACGTCGCCGCGGAGCTTCACCCCGGCGTCGACCAGCGTCTTGACCGCGCAGTAGTAGGCCGCGTCGCCGGCCTTCATGTTCGACACGCCGATGCCGTAGATGAACTTGTCGTCGATCTTCCCTTCCCAGGGGTCGACGGTCCAACCCTCGGTCACCGGGTTGGTGTCGAGATGCCCGTTGAAGAGCAGGCTCTTGCCGCCGCCCGTGCCCTTCCAGGTGCCTATGGCGTTGACGCGGTCGCCGACTACGCCCTGGCCCGAAATCGGCTGCAGCGCGGCGTCCAGCCCCAGTTCGCGCATGCGCTGGACCATGAAGGTCGCCAGCGCCCGCTCGCCCGGCGTCTCGGAATAGGACTTGTGCCGGACCATCGCCGCCAGGAAGTCGAGGCAGGCCTTCTCGTCGATGCGGGCCAGGAGGTCGTCGGCGTTCATTGGACTCCCATCGGAACTTCGCCCGCGACGGTCGTGCGGTGCATGACGCGACGGTGGCCGTCATAGCCGCCGTCGGCATAGTGGATGGTGCAGCGATTGTCCCACATCGTCAGCATGTGGGGATGCCAGCGGTGGCGGTAGATGAAGCGGTCCTCGAGCATCCGCGCGAACAGGAAGTCGAGCAGCGGCTGCGACTCCTCCTCGGCCATGCCCTCGATGCCGATCGTGTAGATCGGGCTGATGTAGAGCGCGCGGCGGCGCGACACCGGATGCAGCCGGACCAGCGGCTGCGCGCGCGCCTCCTCGGCCTGGTCGCCGATCACGAGGTCCATCGCGCGCTGGCCCTGGTCCTTGGCGAAGTCGCCCTTCGATCCATGCGATCGCCTGGGGGAGTGGATCGCGCGCAGCCCGTCCAGCAGCCGCCGCATGACGGGGCTCAGCGACTCGTAGGCGCGGTAGGTGTCGGCGAACAGCGTGTCGCCGCCCACGGGCGGGGTGACCTTCGCGTGTAGCAGGGTCGCCGCCGGCGGGGTTTCGAGGAAGCTCCAGTCGGAATGCCAGGTCGCGCCGAAGCGCCGCGAGGTCTCCCCGGGTTCGCGCCGCACTTCCAGGATATGCGGATGGCCTTCGAGCGGCGTGGCGTAAGGATCGTGGCCGAAGGGGCCGATCTGCGCAGTGAAGGCTTCGAGCTGCGCGTGCGACAAGGGCTGGTCGGGGAAGCAGAGCACCGAGTGGTCCGTCCAGGCTCGTCTCACCTCGTCCAGTACCGGCGGCGCCAGCGGCTCGGCCAGGCGGAGGCCGGTCACCGCGGCGCCGAAGCCGTGCGCTTCCGGACGGACGCGCAGATGCCGGTAGGCGGCGGTCATTGCACCCCGACCGGCCGCTCGCCCGCGACCGTGGTGCGGTGCATGACGCGCAGGTGGCCGTCATAGCCGCCGTCGGCGAAATGCATCGTGCAGCGGTTGTCCCACAGCGTCAGCATGTGCTGGCGCCAGCGATGGCGGTAGATGAAGCGGTCCTCGAGCATGCGCGCGAACAGGAAGTCGAGCAGCGCCTTCGATTCCGGCTCGGTCATGCCCTCGATGCCGATCGTGTAGACCGGGTTGATGTAGAGCGCGCGGCGGCCGGACAGCGGGTGGACGCGCACCAGCGGATGGCTGCGGCTCGCCTCGGCCGACTCGCCGGTGATGATGTCCATCGCCCGCTTCTCGGGGTCGGTCGCGAAGGTGCCCTGGAGGCCGTAGGACCGGCGCGCGGAATGCACCGCGTGAAGCCCGTCCAGCAGGCGGCGGAAGGTGGGGCTCAGCGACTCGTAGGCGCGGTAGCCGTCGGCATAGAGCGTGTCGCCGCCAACCGGGGGCGTCACCTTGGAATGCAGCAGCGTGGCGGCGGGCGGCGTGTCGAGGAAGCTCCAGTCGGAGTGCCAGGCCTGGCCGAAGGTGCGCGATTTCTCGTCCGGCTCGCGCCGCACCTCCAGGATGTTCGGGTGGCTTGGCATCGGCTTCACGTAGGGGTCCTCGCCGAAGGGGCCGATCTGGAGCGTGAAGGCCTCGAGTTCCTCGTGCGCCAGCGGCTGGTCGGGAAAGGCGAGCACGCAATGCTGCGCCCAAGCCCGCATCACCTCCGCGCGCGCTTCCGGCGAGAGCGGCTGGCGGAGCGTCACGCCGGTCACTTCGGCGCCGAAGCCTTCCGGCTCGGGACGGACCGTGATGTGGCGATAGGTCTCGGCGGGCGGCATCGGGGAACCTCCGGCGGCGATGCATGGTTGTAGCGTCGAAATTGGTCCTCGAACAAGCCCGCGCGGTCGGTTAAGAAACGCATCGGGCCTCGATAGGGAGCGGTTTCATGCGGCGCAAGGCGGCGTTCTTCTACAACTACCCGAGCGTCGACGGCGACGTGTACGGCCAGGGTCGGCGCGACCGCGTGGCGGCGCTGGCCGACCTTTACCCGCACGTCGTCCATGCCGGGAACTTCGACGAGCACGCGGGCCGCCTCGGCGAGGTCGAGGTGATCTTCGGCACCTGGGGCATGATCCGGTTCGAGGACAAGCACTTTCGCGCCATGCCCCGGCTCAAGGCCGTGTTCTACGCCGCGGGCAACGTGAAGGCCTTTGCCGAGCCGCTGCTGGACAAGGACGTGATCCTGGTCAGCGCCTGGGAGGCGAACGCGATCCCCGTGGCCGAGATGTGCCTGTCGCAGATCCTGCTGTCGCTGCGCGGCTACTTCCGCTGCCAGCGGCTCTACCGCGAGAAGAAGCGCCTTGACGTGAAGCAGTACCCGCGCCCCGGCGTCAATGGCGAGACGATCGGCATGCTGGGCCTGGGCAAGATCGGCACGCGGTTGACGCGGCTGCTGCAGTCCTACCCGCTGAAGGTTGTCGCCTACGATCCGTTCCTGACCGCCGAGCGCGCGGCCAGCCTGGGCGTCGAGCGCGTGACGCTGGACCAGGTGTTCCAGCGCGCCTGTGTCGTCTGCAACCACATCCCGGACATCGCCTCGACCCGTGGCATGCTGGGGGCGCAGCAGTTCCGCCAGATGCGCGACGGCGCCACCTTCGTCAACACCGGTCGCGGCGCGCAGGTGGTCGAGGCCGACCTCCTGGCCACGCTGCGCGACCGCCCCGACCTGACCGCGCTGACCGACGTCACCTGGCCCGAGCCGCCGCCGCCCGACGCGCCGCACTGGACCCTGCCGAACCTTGTCATGACGCCGCATATCGGCGGCACGACCGGCGACGAGGTCGTGCGGCTGGCGGACCTCGTCATCAAGCAGTACGAGGCGTGGGACGCCGGGCAGCCGCTGACCCAGCAGGTGACGAAGGACGTCTTCGCGACGATGGGTTAGCTACCCGGGGGCTAGCTCAAGCGGTCGCCAGCCGCGGCCGGCGCGGCTGCAGCAGCAGCCACAGCGGCACGGCTAGGTTCAGCAGGTTCCACACGATCCCGTTGAGGAACGCGACTTGGTAGGAGCCGGTCCAGTCGAAGATCGCGCCGGTCATCCAGCCGCCCAGCGCCATGCCGACGATCGACATGGTGATGACGAAGCCGATCCGGGCGCCCGCCTCCCGTGCCGGGAAGTACTCGCGCACGATGATGGCGTAGGCCGGCACGATGCCGCCCTGCGACAGGCCGAACAGGGCCGAGACGACGTAGAGCGACATCAGGCCGTCGAACGGCAGGTAGAGGATCAGCGTCAGGCATTGCAGCGCCGAGCCGAGCAGCAGGGTGCGCACCCCGCCGATGCGGTCGGCGATCCAGCCCGAGGCGAGCCGGCTGACCACGCCGAGGCCCAGCATCACCGACAGCATCTCCGCGCCGCGCGCCGGCCCGTAGCCCAGGTCGACGCAGTAGGCGACGATATGCACCTGCGGCATCGACATGGCGACGCAGCAGGCGATCGCCGCGAAGGCCAGGATCGCCTGCAGCATCGCCGGGGAGACCGACATCCGCGGCGCCGTGCCTTCGGCGGCGTGGGCGATCGTCTCGGCATGGCCGACCGGCGAGCGGCGGCGCAGGCATAGGATCAGCGGCAGCATCGAGGCGGCGCAGAACAGCCCGACATAGAGCAGGGCCGAGCGCCAGCCCTGGCTCTGCGCCAGGTACTGGATGACCGGCGGCCAGATCGTGCCGGCCAAGTAATTGCCGCTGGCGCAGATCGAGACCGCGATGCCGCGGTTGCGGGTGAACCAGTGCGACACGTCGGCGATCAGCGGCGCGAAGGTGGCGGAGCTGCCGGCCATGCCGATCAAGAGGCCCTGGGCAAGGATGAACTGCCACAGGCTGGTCGCGTGCGACGCGGCGATGTAGCCGATGGAGATCATGAAGGCGCCGATGACAAGCGGCCACATGATGCCCCTGCGGTCGGCGAGCCGTCCCATGAAGATCGCGCCGATCGAGAACCCGACCATGGTCGCGGTATAGGGCAGTGAGGCGTCGGCGCGGTCGACTTTGAACTCGGCCTGCACCATCGGCAACACGACCACGACCGACCACAGGCCGATGCCGCCGATCGTGCTGATCGCGAGCGATGCCAGCAGGCGGCGCCAGGCATAGGGCGACTCGATGCCGGAATCCGGTTGGTGCGAAACCATGGGGCGGGCGTTTCCTGGCTGTTTTGCTTATCGTTGCGGGCGCGGCCGGCATCTTTCTAGCGCTATTTCCGTTGGGCTGCCATCTCCGCCGCATAGTCGACCTGGTGCTCGATCGGCCGGCCCTCGAAGAAGGCCTCAAGGTTCCGGAACACGAAGTCGAGCTTGGTGACGAAGGCGTCGCGCGTGCCGGCGGAGACATGCGGTGTCACGATCACGTTGGGCAGGGCAAAGATCGGGTGGTCCTTCGCCGGCGGCTCGTGCTCGAACACGTCCAGCGCCGCGCCGTTGAGCCGCCCGGCCTTGAGCGCCGCGACCAGCGCCTCCTCGTTAACGATGCCGCCGCGCGCCGTGTTCACCAGCAGCGCCGTGTGCTTCATCCGCGCCAGCGCCGTGGCGTCGATCATGTCCCTGGTCAGGGGCGTCAACGGGACATGGATCGTGACGATGTCGCTCTCCGCCAGCAGCTGCTCCAGCGGCGCCTTCGTCACGCCGAGCTTTTTGGCCTGTGCGTCCGGCAGGGTGATCAGGTCGTGGTACCAGATCTTCACGTCGAAGGGCTTCAGCAGCTTTGCCAGCGCCGAACCGATGCGGCCGATGCCGACGATCCCCACGGTCTTGCCGTGGAGCTGGTAGGTCGTGTGGCGGATCGTGTTGATGTGCCACTTGCCCGCCCGCGTCTCCGAGTCGAGCCAGGCCAGATGCTTCATGCCGGCGAGCATCAGCAGCAGGGCGTGCTCCGACACCCCGACCGCCGTGCCGCCGGGCGTGATCGCCAGCGGGATGCCGCGTGCCGCCAGGTCGCGCCAGGCGACCGTGTCGTGGAATCCCACGCCCTGGTGATGCGCGATCTTGAGCTTCGCCGCCGCCGCCACGCGGGCCGGGGTGAACTTCTCCGAGGCGCAGATCACGGCGTCGGCCTCGGCCAGTTTGGCCAGGCGCTCGGCCTCGTCCGGCGTGTCGAGGGTCAAAAGCTCGAATCCGGGCCGCACCGCGGCGCGGATCATGTCGTAGAGCTCCTGGTTGGCGTGGCTGAGGTAGAGGACGCGGTGCTGGTTCGACAGGGTCATGAAGGACTCGGGGCGGAAGGCGGGGCCAGCAGTCTAGGCGATCCCGGCGTCCCTGCCGAGACGCAGCCCGGCCATGACCTTACAGGGCCTTTGCAAGCGCTTGCCGACGTGCGAACCTTTAAAAGTTCGCTCAGGCCTGGGAGGGTTCATGTCCGCATTGCGCGAAGTTCGTGCCGCCGAGGATCCGGAATGGCAGTTGCGCTGCGATTTGGCGGCGACGTTCCGCGTTCAGGCGCGGCTCAACATGAACGAGCATATTGGCAACCACCACAGCCTGATGCTTCCCGGCTCCGACAAGCTGTTCCTGATCAACCCGCGCGGCCTGCTGTTCCAGGAGATCACCGCCTCGAAGCTCATCGTCTGCGACCTGGACGGCAACGTCATCCGCGGCAAGGGCGAGCTGCGCAAGGTGGCCTTCCACATCCACGCGCGCATCCACCTGATGCATCCCACGGCGACCTGCGTGATGCATGTGCATCCGCCCTACCTCACGGCGCTGTCGCTGATGGAAGGCGCGCGCATGCACCTGTCGCACCACAACGACCTGGTGCTGAACGACCGCATCGTCTACGACGACGAGGCGCACGGGCCCGTGTTCGACAACAGCGAGGGCGACCGCATCGCCCGCGTGATGGGCACCAAGTCGATCATGGTGATGGCGAATCACGGCGTCACCGTGGTCGGCCCCACCGTTCACGACGCGTTCGACGAACTCTACATGGCCGAACGCACCTGCATGTACCAGATGATGGCGCGCATGGCCGGCGGCACGCTGCGCCGCCAGCCCGATGCGCTGCGCCGGAACTACGAGGGTGCGTGGGGCGACAAGTACGACGCGCGCCTGCACCTCGATGCCTGGCGCCGCATTCTCGACCGCGAAGAGCCGGACTACGCCAGCTAG
>JAEULC010000295.1 GCA_016792605.1 Rhodospirillales bacterium | reverse complement strand
TGGCGCGCCGGGTCCGCGGCGAAGGTCGCCGCCGTGTCGGGCACATGCGTGCCGGCGTTCAGGATCGCCTGGTCGATCGGCCCCAGCTCGGCCTCGATGCGCGCGACCGTCGCGGCGCAGGCCGCGGCGTCGGTCACGTCGAGCGGATAGGCGACGATGCGCCCCGCGGCCGACGCGGCCAGCGCGTCGAGGTCCGCTTCCGACCGCGCGCTCGCCGCCACCACGGCGCCCTGCCGGGCCAGCAGCAGCGCCAGCGCGCGCCCGATGCCCTTGCCGGCGCCGGTTATCCAGATCACCCGGCTCATGCTTCCCTCTGTACGCGGGCGCGGGGCGCCCGGTTCAGTCGCGCCGTTCCGCCTGCTTCAGCGCGAAGGGCAGGACGGCGAAGCCCACTACTACCGCGAACCACAGCGTCACGACGCGGATCACCGCCGTCGCCGCCACTGCCGCCGCGTTCGGCACGCCGAGCGCCACCAGCATGCCGAGCATCGACAGCTCCGCTCCGCCCAGGCCGCCCGGCAGCATGGTGATGACCCCGGCCAGCGTCGCAAGCGAGAACACCAGCACACCGGCCGCTGCCGGCAGGTCCGCCGCCGCCGAGCCTTCCGCCAGCCGCGCCAGCAGCAGGTGGAAGGCATAGCCCTCGGTCAGCCAGCTGGCCAGGCTCAAGGCCAGCACCGCGCCGTAGATGCGGTGGTCGGACAGGCGCCCCATCTCGCGCAGCGCCACGCGCAGGCGGGCGAAGAGGCGGGGCGAGCGCCTAAGCGTCGCGTAGCCCGCGTTGACCAGCAGGATGAACCAGCCCGGCTTGAAGAACACTAGGTTCGCCGCGATCGCGCCGGCCAGCACCACGGCGCTCACCAGCTCGTAGCGCCCGATCGTGAGCGCCGCGACCGCGCCGATCATCGCGATCGCCACCACGTCGGACAGGCGGTCGATGAACAGCAGCGGCGCGGTCTTCTCGTAGCGGTGCCCGCCCGACTTGCGCAGCAGGTAGAGCCGCAGCACCTCGCCCACCCGGCCGGGCGTCAGCGTCATCGAGAACCCGGCGAGGAAGAACAGCGCGTGCCGGGCGATCGGCACGTGGATGCCCAGGGACCGCGCCGCCAGGTGCCAGCGCAGGAAGCGGAAGCAGAAGCTCGCCAGCGCCATGGCCAGCAGCAGCAGGAAGAAGCCGGGATCGACTCGCGCCAGGCTGGCCAGCAGGTCGCGCCCGCCGGAGAACGCGCCGACCGCCAGCATCGCCGCCACGAACCCGGCCGCGAGCAGGATCACCCAGCGCTCGGCACGGCGTCGGTCGGGCATCGCGGCGGCGATCCTGGGCGGGGAGGGCTGGCTCAAGCCTGTCAACGGCGCGGTTGGAGGGCGGGGCGCTTGCCCCTACACTAGTCGCCCGGATCGTGCCCGGGAAGCGCAACACGTCGTTAACCAGCCGCCGATAGTCTCGTCAGCCATGGATGCCAGGATGGACCAGCCAGCGACACGCTCGACCGCAGGTCCCGGTGCGGCCGCAGGCGCCGCCGGGCTGCCGCTCTGCGTCGACCTGGACGGCACGCTGATCCGCAGCGACACGCTGGTCGAGGGCATCGGCCACCTGCTCGGCGACTGGCGCTCCTGGCCGGGCCTGGCGCTGGCCTTCTCGCGCGGCAAGGCCGGGTTGAAGCAGCATGTCGCGGCCGCGGCCGGCATCGACGCCGCGCTGCTGCCCTATGACGAGCGCGTGATCGCGCTGATCCGCGACGCCAGGACCGCCGGCCGCGAGGTGGCGCTGGTGACCGCCGCCGACCGGCGCATCGCCGACGCGGTGGCGACGCATCTCGGCCTGTTCGACGTCGTGCTGGCGTCGGACGGCGCCACCAACCTCAAGGGCAACGCCAAGGGCGCGGCGCTGGTCGCGCGCTATGGCGCCAAGGGCTTCGCCTACGCCGGCAACGACGGCAGCGACCTCGCGGTCTGGCGCCATGCCGGCGCCGCGGTCGTGGTCAACGCGCCCTCCACCCTGGCCGAGCAGGTGCGCCGCGATCTTCCCGTCGAGGCCGTGCTGCCGCGCGCCGGCGGCACGACGCGCGCGCTGGTCAAGGCGCTCCGGCCCTACCAGTGGGTGAAGAACCTGCTGATCTTCGTTCCCCTGGTCACCGCCCACGCGCTGGCCGACCTCGTCGCCTGGCGCCAGGCGTTCCTGGCGATGCTGGCCTTCTCGCTGGTCGCCTCGTCGATCTATATCGTCAACGACATCTCCGACCTCGATTCCGACCGGCGCCACGCGCGCAAGCGCCGGCGCCCCTTTGCCAGCGGCGCGGCGCCGATCCATGCCGCCTTCGCGCTCGCGCCGGCCCTGGGCCTCGCGGGGCTTGCGCTCGGCATCGCGGCCGGCATCCTGCCGGTGCTGCTGCTCTACGCCGTCATCTCGGTCAGCTACTCGATGCGGCTGAAGCAGCTCCCGCTCGTCGACATGTTCATCCTGGCGACGCTCTACACGATCCGGCTCTATGCCGGCGGCGAGGCGACCGGCTACCACGTGTCGCTGTGGCTGCTCGCCTTCTCGTCGTTCCTGTTCCTCTCGCTCGCGGCGGTCAAGCGCGCGGCCGAGATCCTGCCGCTGGCGAAGCAGGGCGGCGGCGGGCCGTCCAGCCTGTCGCGGCGCGGCTACACGGCGGAGGACGGGCCCTTCATCCTGGTGATGGGCGTCGCCTCGAGCTTCGTGGCGACCCTGGTGCTGGCGCTGTTCGTGCAGAGCGACTGGTCCAAGGGACCGGAGTGGTCCGGGCAATTCATGTACTTCCTGGTGCCGCTGCTGCTGTTCTGGCAGTGCCGCCTGTGGCTGGCGACGACGCGTGGGCACATGGACGACGACCCGATCCTCTATGCCGCCCGCGACTGGGTGTCGCAGGCGATCGCCGTGTGCATGTTCGCGGTGTTCGTCGTCGCCGACGGCAGCGCGCTCAGGCTGCTGCGCCGCCTGTTCGAGTAGCGCCGGGACTGCTACACTTCCCTTCGCCATCCGCCGGGAGGAAGCCATGATCACCGAGATCGTCCTGTTCGACCTGCCCAAGGGCACCACGCGCGAGCGCATGCTGGCGCAGTTCCGCGACTCGATCCCGCGCTGGCGCGACAATCCCGAGATGCTGCGCAAGCACATGATCTTCGACCTGGAGCGCGGCAAGGCCGGCGGCGTCTACCTGTGGCCCAGCGTCGAGGCGGCCAGGCGCGGCCACGACGAGGCGTTCAACCAGCGCATCCTGGCGACGTTCGGCAGCCTGCCGACCTACCAGTATTTCGACACGCCGGTGATCGTCGACAACGAGCGCCGCGACGTCTTCGTCGAGGCCGCCGAGTAGGCGCGACGCCGGGCGTTTCTCCACGGGTGGCGGCGGGACATTGACACCGTTATTCCCAGACGGATATAACCCATCCATCCGCCGCTGCCGGGGATGGAGGGATACTTGGCACTGACGTTCGCCCGCCGCGCGGCCCTGGCCGTCGCGCTTGTCCTGGCCGCAGCATCCGCCGCCCCGGCGCGCGCCGCCGACGCGCCGGTGGTCGCCGCCGCATCGGACCTCAAGTTCGCGCTGGAGGAGATCGCGGCAAGGTTCCGTGCGGAAGGCGGTCGCGACTTGCGCCTGACCTTCGGCTCGTCCGGCAACTTCGCGCGCCAGATCGAACAAGGCGCGCCGTTCGAGATCTTCCTGTCGGCGGACGAGGAGTATGTGTTCCGCTTGGCCGACAAGGGGCTGATGTCCGACCGCGGCCAGCTTTACGCAATCGGCCGTATCGCGCTGGTCGCGAGCCATGGCTCGCCGCTCGCGCTCGATGCCGGCCTCGCCGGGCTGCGCGACGCCTTGGCCCACGACCGGATCAAGCGCTTCGCCATCGCCAACCCCGAGCACGCGCCCTATGGCCGCGCCGCCGAGCAGGCATTGCGCCATGCCGGCCTTTGGGACCGGCTCCGGCCGACCCTGGTGCTTGGCGAGAACGTATCGCAGGCAGCGCAGTTCGCGACGTCGAGCTCGGCGCAGGGCGGCATCGTTGCCTACTCCCTGGCCCTGGCTCCGGCGGTATCGCAGGTCGCCAGGCACGTGCTGCTGCCGGCGGAATGGCACCTGCCCTTGAACCAGCGCATGGCGCTGGCCAAGAACGCCGGCGCTACTGCAAAGGCGTTCTACGCCTACCTCGGCGGCAAGCCGGCGCGCGACATCTTCATCCGCTACGGCTTCACCCTGCCCGGCGAATCCTCTTGACCGGGACCCGGCGATGGATTGGCCCGCTCTCTCGCTGTCGCTGCATCTGGCATTGTGGACCTGCGCCATCCTGATTCCGATGGGCGTCGTCATCGCGCGCACGCTCGCCTTCCGGCCGCCGCGCGCCAAGGGGCTCATCGAGGCGTTGATCGCGCTGCCGCTCGTGCTGCCGCCGACCGTGCTCGGCTACTATCTGATGGTGCTGATGGGCAACGCGACGCCGTTCGGCCAGGCCTGGGCGGCGCTGACCGGCCGCTCGCTGGTGTTCACTTTCGAGGGTCTGCTGATAGCTTCGGTTCTCTTCAACCTGCCGTTCGCGGTGCAGCCGCTCCAGCGCGCCTTCGATGCGATTCCGCCGAACCTGCGCGAGGCGGCCTGGGTCGGCGGCATGTCGGCCTGGACCACATTCTGCCGCGTCGAGCTGCCGATCGCATGGCCTGGCCTGCTGAGCGCGCTGGTGCTTACCTTCGCGCACACGCTGGGCGAGTTCGGCGTGGTGCTGATGGTCGGCGGCAGCATTCCAGGCGAGACGAAAACCATCGCCATCGCAATCTACGACCGGGTGCAGGCGTTCGACGATGCGGCGGCCGGGATCATGTCGATGTTCCTGCTTCTGTTCTCGTTCCTGACGATCGGCCTGGTTTATGCCCTGGGCGGCCGCGTCGCGCGGCGGCGCGGCTGACGCTTGCCCGGGCTCCTGGTTCGCCTCAGCCGACCGGCGCCGATCGCGCTTGACGTTGCGTTCGATTGCGCTCCGGGCGAACTTCTCGCCCTGGTCGGCCCGTCGGGTAGTGGCAAGACCACGCTGCTGCGCGCGATCGCCGGACTCCACCGCGCCCTGGAGGGCCGGGTGGAATGCGATGGCGTTGCGTGGTTCGATAGCGCGGCGGGTGTGCGCCTGTCGCCGCAGGAGCGCCGCGTCGGCTTCGTGTTTCAGGACTATGCGCTGTTTCCACACATGACGGCGCTCGGCAACATCGTCAGCGCGCTTGGCCACCTACCGTCGCGCGCGCGGGCGGCCCGGGCGCGCGACCTGCTGGCGATGGTGCACCTGGAAGGGCTGGAGGGGCGGCGGCCCGACGACCTGTCGGGCGGCCAGCGCCAGCGCGTGGCGCTTGCCCGCGCCCTGGCCCGCGACCCCGCTGTGCTGCTGCTGGACGAGCCGTTCTCCGCTGTCGACCAGGTCACGCGGGGCAAGCTGCACCGCGAACTGGCGCAGCTCCGGCGGGCGGTCCGGGTGCCGATCGTACTGGTGACGCATGACCTGGAGGAGGCGGGCAGGCTGGCCGACCGCATGACCATCCTGCACCAGGGTCGCACGCTGCAGACCGGCCGTCCGTTCGACATCCTGGCGCGACCGGACAACGCGCTGGTGGCGCGGCTGGTGGGCCAGCGCAACGTGTTCGAGGGCGAAATCGCGGCACATAGCGCCGAGCGCGGCGTCATGCTGCTGCGATGGGGCCCGATCACTCTCGAGGTCCGTGACGATCCGCGCTTTGCTGCCGGCGACCGCGTTGCGTGGATGGTGCCGGCGGCCGGCATTATCCTGCACCGCCGCGACCGGCCGTCGCGGGGCGAGCACGAGAATCCAGTCCACGGCGTCGTCGAGGAGTACGTTCCCCTGGGCGATACAGCCCAGGTGGCGATGCGCGTGGACGGCGACGCCGACACGGTGCTCGCTTTCGCGGTCTCGACCCATGTCGCGGGCCGCAACGGGATCAAGCCGGGCGTCGCGATCGCCGTTTCGCTGCTGGCGGAGGCGATCCACCTGATGGCCGCCTAGGCGCCCGCGCTTTCGCCGCGACGGAGCCCACGGCCTTGTCCAGCGCCGCCAGGTCGGCCGCCAGGGCCGTCCCCGCCAGCGCCTCCATGCGCCGGAAGCGGTCGATCAGCGCCTCGCCGAGCGCGCTCAGCTTCGCGCCGCCGCCGCGCTCGCCGCCCTGGGCGGTTTCGACTACCGGCGTGCCGAAGGCCTGGTTCATGCTGTCGGCGAGCAGCCAGGCGCGGCGATAGGACATGCCCATGGCGCGGCCCGCGGCGGAAATCGAGCCGGTCGCGCGGATCTGCTCCAACAACTCGATCTTGCCGCGGCCGAGGCCGAACCGGTCGGGAAACTCCAGGCGCAGTACCAAGCGAACCATCGCCGCAGTCTACGCCATCCGGTTGTCGAAGCGTTACCTGGATCACAGCGTGCCGCCGCCCGGCGTCCTAGCGTACAAGGGTCCGGAACACCCGTCCGGCAACCGATACCGCCGAGGCGCGTTGCCTGCGCCGGCGGTGGGCCCTCCGCCCGGCACTCCCGGCCGGGCGGAGGCGCCGGACACTCTTGGGGTGCGCCGGGTGGGATGTATTTCCCGCCCGCCATCCCCATATTTGAGGACGGATCCGGCCGGAGGAGGGACGTCATGCGCGTCGGCGCGGCCATGGGATTGATAGTGCTTCTGTTGTGCGCGACCCATTCGGCGCAGGGCCAATCGGCGGGCGGCGAGTCCTTCACCCCGGCGGCGCGGGCGCTCGGCAGCCGGACCTACAGCGGAAGCGCCGGCGAAGTCGTCACCGTGCATCGCAACCTCCTGGGCGGCCAGACCTATCGCGATCCGCAAGGCGGGCTCGTCATCACGCGCCCGACGATCGGCGGCGGCGAGGTGATGCGCGACCAGCAGGGCCGCCTCAGCATCGTGCGGCCGAATGCCGCGGGCGGCTACACGATCGTCGACGAGCAGGGACGGGCGACGGTCTGCCGCCCGACGATCGGCGGCCAGGTGTTCTGCCAGGACCCTGCCAGCGAACCGGCGCTCGCCAATCCGCGCGCGATCAGGGACGGTCGCTAGGGGCCCGTGCCCGCAGGCGGCGGGGGGCGGATTGTAACTTTTCCCCCGCTTCGCTAGCTTGCGTGGCCGATGTTTCTTCGCCCCGTCCCCCGGGGCATTCGACGCGCCAGCCGTATTGCCCGCGAGCCGAGTTGCATGAGCAAGGCCAAGGCCGCCGCCCTGTCGACCGCGCTGCTGCTGGTCTCCACCGTCCTGTGCCTGGTGCTGGCCGAGATCGGCTGGCGGCTGGTCAAGGGGGTGAAGCTGGGCGCGCGCGACAACCTGGTGCAGCAGGCGCTCGACCTCGTGCGAACCCACACCGGCAGCATGGTGCATGACCCGCTGATCGGCTGGCGCCTCAGGGACGATCTGCGTCTCGCGTATCTCACCACCGGCGCCGAGGGCGTTCGGATGAACCAGAAGGCGGCCGCGCCATTGCGCAGCGGCGGCATCCTGGCGGTCGGGGACTCGTTCACCGTCGGCTCCGGCGTGAACGACGACGAAACCTGGCCGGCGCGACTCGAGGCGCTGACCGGCCGGCCGGTCGCCAATGCCGCGGCCGGCGCCTACGGAGTCGACCAGATCGTGCTGCGCGCCGAGCAGCTCCTGCCCGTGCTGCGCGCGGACACGCTGGTCGTCGGGCTGCTGAGCCAGGACAGCCTGCGCAACAACTTCTCGGTCTTCGGCGGCGGCTACAAGCCGTACTTCACCATCGAGGGCGGCAAGGCGGTGCTGCAGGGCGTGCCGGTGCCGAAGGTCGAGGCGGCGCCGCTGGCGCTGGGCCCGGTGCGCGCCGTGCTCGGCCACTCCCACCTGATGGACTCGGCCGTCAAGGCGCTCGGGCTGCAGCAATGGTGGATCGACAACCGGCTGCGCTACAAGAAGATCCACGACGACAAGGTCGGCGTCGCCATCTCGTGCCTGCTGATGGCACGGCTCGCCGATCGGTCGAAAAGCGAGGGGCTGCGGGTCATCGTGGTGATGATGTACGGCGCCGGCGAGATCGAGGGCACGCCCGCGCCCTGGTTCGCATCGGACGTGGTCGCCTGCGCGCGCCAGCACGGCTTGGAAGTCACCGACACCTACGGCCCGATCCGCGCGGTACTGCAGCGCGACCGGGCGGCCTTCGTGGATCTATGGCTCGACGAGGGCGGGCAGCTCGGCCATCCCTCGGCCAAGGGCCAGCAGTTCGTCGCCGACCTTCTGTACCGGAACCATTTCGCGCGCTGAGCGCCGGCCGCGCGTCGACGTGCCGCCGATCAGGGCGCGGGGCGGCTGAGCCCGGCGGGGATCATCGCCTGCACCAGCGCGGGGTCGTCGCCCAGCATGATGCCGGCGCCCCACAGGCCGAAGATCGCGAGCGCGACGCTGATCGCGGCGCAGGCCAGGCCGAACGCGATGTCCTCGACCAGAAAGCGATAGAACGATCCGAACACGGGCAGGTCCTCCTCCGGCCGCGGCGGCGATCGCGCCACGGTCGTTCGCACCCTAGGGCGGGGCAGGGCGGCGGGAAGTGATGCGTGTCACAGCGCGACCGGCCTCCGGCCGGCCCGCCGTGTAAGAAATTTCTTTACACCAAGCATCTGAAATCGCTTGGCAATTGCCCAAAGCCGGTCACCGATCGGTCACAGAATTGCGCCGGCGTTTCGCCTCCGCGGTGAAGTGGATCGCGGCGCGCACGCGGCATCGACGCCGGGCGCCCGCTGGTCGCGCGCCCTGCGCGCATGCGGTCGCGGGCGGCCCGCGCGTCGCGTGCTGTCGGCAGGGCTTACAGTCGCCGCCGGAAGCGGCGTCGAATCCCCGGAATCCCGCCATCGGCACGCCGGCTGCACTGCACCCCGCCGCAAGGACGCACAACCGCATTCAGGTAGGAGACCGAGATGGCGACACGCACGCTTCGTCAGGCAATGGCCGGGCTGGCCGTGGCGACGATGGGACTGGCGACGGCGGCGACGGCCGATGCCGCGCCGCTCAGCACCACCGCGGCGACGACGATCTGGTACTTCACCAACCCGGGCGGCTCGATCAACGACCCGAACCAGCAGGCGCTGCCGACGAACCCCGGCGCGACGCCGGCGAACCTGATCTACACCGGCAGCTACACCGGCGCGTTCGACTTCGCCGCCACCAGCAACTCGATCGGCAACTTCCTCGGCAGCGCCGGCGGCACCTTCACCGATCCGCTGCCGGCCGACATCCTGGACGACCCGATCAGCACGTCGCCGTTCTCGATCACCACGCTGATCAGGTTCACCTTCACGCTGGACGAGGCGATCACCGGCACGATCACGCATGACGACGGCATCAGCATCTTCGCCGCCGGCGACACGACGACGGCGCTGGTCGACAGCGCGCTGCCCACGCCGCCGACCGGCACGGCCTACACGCTCGACGCCGGCACCTACGACCTCTGGTACGTGCAGGCGAACGGCCTGCCGGCGGTGCTGCAGTTCGACGTGGCCGGCCCCGTGCCCGAGCCCGCGACCCTGGCGCTGGTCGGCATGGCGCTCCTGGGGCTCGGCCTGGCCGTGCGGCGCCGCCGCGTTCTCTGACGCGAAGCGGTTCGGTTGCCGGGCAGCTTGAAGACGCCCGGCAGATCGGACAGGTAGTCTGAGGCGGGCGGGCCAGGAGAGCCCGCTCGTTTCGTTTTGGGGACCCGGCGCGGGGGCGCTGCTGCGCCTGGTTTCGCCTATTCGAACGTATAGCAACCCGGGCTGCACCAACCGAATTCGGCCGATTTTCACCATTTGCTAAGATTCTAGGCACACCCTTGCGGGCAATCGTGCCCCTTGGCATCGGTGTCGACGCGATGACGATCAGCGCGGAATCCCTGCTCACCCATCACGACGAAGCCACGCGCCTCGCGATCGCGCAGCGCGTCGGCCAGCGCCTGGGCGACGACGCCGTGACCGAGGCGGACCGCCAGGCGGCCGAGCAGCTCGTGGCCGCCCTGGCGCAGGATGCCATCGACCGCGTGCGCGAGGCCCTTGCGGTCAGCGTGCGCAACGCCGAGCACCTGCCGCGGCCCGTCGCGCTGCGCATCGCCCACGACATCGACAGCGTCGCCTGCCCCTTCCTGGAGTTCACCAAGGTCTTCTCCGAGAGCGACTGGCAACAGCTCGTGCTCACGCTGTCGCGCAGCTCGCTGGTCGCGGTCGCGCGCCGCACGCCGATGACCGAGCAGCTCGCCGCGTCGCTGGCCACGGTCGGCGACGCCGATGTCGCGACCACCCTGGCGCGGAACAAGGCCGCGCCGATGACGCCGCCCGTCTGCCTGCCGCTGCTCGAGCGCTTCGAGCCCTTCTCCGACGTGCTGGAGGTGCTGGCCGAGCGCGACGACCTGGTCGAGGAGGTGGCGCTGCGCCTGACGACGATGGTGTCCGAGGCGGCGCGCGCGAAGATGCGGCGGCTCTACGACATGCCCGAGCAGACCGCGCTCCTCGGCGCGGAGGCGGAGGCGACCTCGCTCGTGGCGCTGGTGCGCAAGACCCAGCCGGACCGCCTGGAAGCGCTCGCCCGGTCGATGCGCAAGCTGGGCAAGCTGACCGACTTCTTCCTGCTGCGCGCGGCGCGCGAGCGGCTGTCGGGCTTCCTCGCGGCCGCGATCGCCGAGCGCACGGGAAGGCCGGTCGAGGCCGTCGCCAGGATCCTGCTCCGCGGCAGCTCCATGGAGGTCGCAGCCCTGCTGCGCGAGGCCGGCGTCAACCAGGCCATCTACGAGGAGTTCTGGCTGGCGCTCAGCGCCACCCGCCTCAGCGCCTTCCACCACCAGTGGAGCACCAAGGTCCACTGACCGGCGTCACCGTCGCTGGCGTCCGTCTCAGCTCTCGACGGAGCGCGCCGCGACCTTGACCATGGTGACGATGTAGAGGCGCTCGCCCAGCCCGTCCTCCGCCTCAACGACGTAGAAGGTCCGCGCCGGCTGGCCGCGCTCCAGCGGCAGGTCGGGATAGGCGGCCAGCTCGCGCAGCACGGTGAAGCGCATCACCGCCACGCGGCAGGCCGGCGAATGGACGATGTAGTCGATGCCAGCCGCCAGGCCGCTCGCCTGGTGCGCCAGCAGCACGTTGTGCGCCTCGGCCTCGTCGGTGCAGTAGGTGACCTTGGCGCGCACATAGCTGCCCGCCTCGATGGTGCTAGCGCCGCTGCCGCCGGGCACGGCGGCGGTCTGCGCGTGTGCCGGCGCGGCGCCAACCAACGCGGCGCCAAGGAGCGCGGCGAACAGGACGGCCGGCAGGTGCTTGCGCATGCGGACCTCCGCGGCGCCGACAGGGCGCCACACCGCGAGGAAACGGCCGCCGGATCGGACGGTTCCGGCCATGCCCGTTCTCTCGTGCACAGGTGAGTCTGCGCTCGCTCCGCTTAAGGCGCCGTAAAAAAGCGACGCGTGCGCTGCGTCAATCGTCGCTGCGATGCGGGAGGATTGGCGTCCTCGGCGTAGCTTGAATCTGATGCGATCGTCATGGCCAGAAGCCTGACTTGGATCAAGGCGGGCAGACACTCGACCGTGTACTTGAACAACCCAATAGGAGGCCTTTGTGGATCTCCAGTGATCCGCATTTGCAGGCCTTCGCCATTGGGCGGGCAGCATCGACCGATGTTTGCTGGCTGACGGAACCATCAACGGTGATGACGACATGACGTTCACACGGAAACTGCTCGGTTGCGGGATGGGTCTCGCTCTCGGTATGGGCTTGGGGACGGTCGCAAGCGCCTCCGTCTACACCGAGGTTGGCGACGCACCCAGCGCTCTCTCCGCGCAGTGGGTTGGCTATGGCGTTACGCGGATTAACGGGACCTTGGCGGTGGGCGACGATGGCGACCTGTTCCGAGTCTACTTCGCGACGGGCGGGATGCTGACCATCGATACCACTTCTTCCTGGGGCGATACGGATCTCTTCCTGTTCGATTCCTATGGCCACGGCCTTCAGGCGGATGAACAGTCCGGCGGCGGTACCGGTTTTGACGCGCGGATCACGGTCGCCATCGTCGCCGGTGACTACATCATCGGCATCGGCGACTACCCGCTGCTGGCCGTCGACACGGACGGCACGCTCTGGTCCGCGAAATATGCGGAGAACTCTCTGCCGCCCGACGATTTCGGCAGCCTCTATTTCCTGCATACCCTGGGCGGCACGCATCCGTCGGAAGGAACCTATTCGATCCATCTGGTGCTTGGGCCCGGTGACGACATTCCCGAACCGGCAAGCCTGGGTCTACTGGGGGCAGGCCTGATCGGGCTCGGCGCTGCCGGGCGCCGTCGCGCCCGCGCGGCGCTTCGACTGGCAAGCTCTTGATGCAGGAATATGGCGTCCTCGGCAGGACTTGAACCTGCGACCCCCGGTTTAGGAAACCGATGCTCTATCCAGCTGAGCTACGAGGACGTGCCGGCCGGTATATAGCATCGGGCGCGGCCGGCCGCACCACCCCCGCGCGGCCGCCGCCCTGGGCCTACGGCGCCATGTGGGCGAGGGCGAACTTGACCGGCGCGGGGGAGACCTGGATCACGCCGTGGAAGGATCCGTCCAGCTCCAGGATCAGAAATACGGCGCCGGCCACCGACAGGGCGCAGACGAACAGCACCGCGGCCGCCATGACGTTGCGCGGCGCGAACAGGCCGAAGCTGGCGAAGGTGACGGTGAGCCAGAAGACGATGGTGCCCAGGAACACGGCGGGCACCGACGGGCCGTGGTTGGCGAAGATCAGCCAGCGCGCCTCCAGCACCCGCTC
>JAEULC010000129.1 GCA_016792605.1 Rhodospirillales bacterium | reverse complement strand
GGGACGACCGAGCATACCCGGCCGGGACCGGGCCACAAGTCAAGTTGGCGTGGGGTTCCGGCAGGGGTGGTGGAATGCTAGGCTCCGGCGGCTGGATCGCTCAGGGAAACGCCGCAGAGGAATGGCCACGTGAACGACATCGTCCGACCGATTGCCCCCGGGCTGGTCGAGGAACTCGGCCGCATCGTCGGGCCCAAGGGCCTGACCAGCGACAGCGAGACCCTGGCGCCGCTGCTCAAGGACTGGACCGGCTACTACAAGGGCGAGACGGCGCTGATGGTCTCCCCGGCGTCGACCGAGGAAGTGGCCCAGGTGGTGAAGGCCTGTGCCAGGGCCGGTGTCGGCATCGTGCCGCAGGGCGGCAACACGGGCCTGGTCGGCGCGCAGCTTCCCCATGGCGAGATCCTGCTGAGCCTGAAGCGCATGAACCGCGTGCGCCAGGTCGACGCGATGGACTACACGATTACGGTCGAGGCGGGCTGCGTGCTGGCCGACGTGCAGAAGGCGGCGCTGGCGGCCGACCGCTTCTTCCCCCTGAGCCTCGGCGCCGAGGGAAGCTGCGTCATCGGCGGCAACATCTCGACCAATGCCGGCGGCATCAACGTGATCCGCTACGGCAATACGCGCGAGCTGGTGCTGGGCCTGGAGGTCGTGCTGCCGGACGGCCAGGTCTGGGAGGGGCTCCGTCGCCTGCGCAAGGACAACACCGGCTACGCGCTGAAGCACCTGTTCGTCGGCGCCGAGGGCACGCTCGGCATCGTCACCGCCGCGACCTTGCGCCTGTTCCCGCGGCCGGTCGAGCAGGCGACCGCGTTTGCCGCGCTGCGCGACCTGGACGCCGCGATCGAGCTGCTGGCGATCCTGCGCGCGGGCAGCGGCGATTCGATCTCGAGCTACGAGCTGATCCCGCGCATGGGGCTGGAGATCGGCGCCGAGTTCGGCGCCTCGGTGGATCCTCTGGCCGAGAAGCACGACTGGTACGCACTCATCGAATACTCCGGCACGGTCGCCGACGGCTCGACGCGGCCGAAGCTGGAGGCGACGCTGGCCGTAGCCCTGGAGCAGGGCGTGATCGTCGACGCTACGATCGCCGAGTCGCTCGGCCAGAGCGCGCAGCTCTGGAAGATCCGCGAGGCGATGGTCGAGTACCAGTACAAGATCGGCGCCAGCATCAAGCACGACGTCTCGGTGCCGGTCTCGCGCGTGCCCGAGTTCATCCGCCGCGCCAACGCCGCTCTGGCGAAGGAAGTGCCGGGCATCCGCCCGCTCGCCTTCGGGCATGTGGGCGACGGCAACGTGCACTACAACCTGACCCAGCCCAAGGACATGGAGCGCGCGGCCTACGTGGCGCTGACCGACCAGGTCCACCGCGTGGTCTACGACACCTGCGCCGCGCTCGACGGAAGCTTCTCGGCGGAGCACGGCGTCGGCGCGATCAAGCGCGAGGAGCTGGTGCGCTACCGCCCCAAGGCCGAGCTCGAGCTGATGCGCGCGGTCAAGAAGGCGCTCGATCCGATGAACCGCATGAACCCGGGCAAGGTGCTCTGACCATGACCTACCGCGCGCCTATAGCCGACATGAAGTTCGCCCTGACCGAAATCGCGGGACATCCCGCCGACGACGACACGCTCGGCCCGATCCTGGAAGAGGCGGCAAAACTCGCCGGCGACGTGCTGGCGCCGATCAACCGGTCGGGAGATATCGAGGGCGCGGTGCTGGAGAACGGCGTCGTCCGCGCGCCGAAGGGCTTTAAGGAAGCCTACGCCAAGTTCGTCGACGGTGGCTGGAACGCCGTGCCCTGCGATCCCGCGTTCGGGGGCCAGGGCCTGCCCTGGACCGTGGCGACGCCGGTGGCCGAGATGTGGAACTCGGCCAACATGGCCTTCGCGCTGTGCCCGCTGCTCAACCAGGGCGCGATCGAGCTGCTCTCGGCCCACGGCACGCCGCAGCAGAAGGCGCTCTACCTCGCCAAGATGATCTCGGGCGAGTGGACCGGGACCATGAACCTGACCGAGCCGCATGCCGGCTCGGACCTGGGCCTGCTCAAGACGCGCGCCGAGCCGCAGGGCGACCACTTCCGCCTCAAGGGCCAGAAGATCTTCATCACCTGGGGCGAGCACGACATGGCCGCGAACACCATCCACATGGTGCTCGCGCGCACGCCCACGGCGCCGGCGGGCAGCAAGGGCATCTCGCTGTTCCTCGTGCCCAAGTATCTGGTACAGCCGGACGGGCAGATGAACGGGCGCAACGACCTGCGCTGCGTCTCGATCGAGCACAAGCTCGGCATCAACGGCAGCCCCACCTGCGTCATGGCCTTCGGCGACAATGACGGCGCCGTCGGCTACCTGATCGGCCGGGAGAACCGCGGCCTCGAGGCCATGTTCACCATGATGAACAACGAGCGCCTGGGCGTCGGCCTGCAGGGCGTCGCCATCGCCGAGCGGTCGTACCAGGGCGCGCTCGCCTATGCGCGCGAGCGCAAGCAGGGCCGCGACATCAAGGGCGGGCGCGATACAGTCGCGATCGTCGAGCATCCCGACGTGAAGCGGATGCTGCTGACGATGAAGTCGGGCATCGACGCGATGCGTGCGCTGACCTACTACACCGCTGCCGAGCTGGATCGCGCCAAGGCCTCGGGCGACGCGGCCAGCATGGCGCGCGTCGACCTGCTGACGCCGATCGTCAAGGCGTGGAACACCGACCTGGGCTGCGCGATCACGTCGATTGGCGTGCAGATCCATGGCGGCATGGGTTTCATCGAGGAGATCGGCGCCGCGCAGCATTTCCGCGACGCGCGCATCGCGCCGATCTACGAAGGCACCAACGGCATCCAGGCCCAGGACCTGGCCTTCCGCAAGGTCGTGCGCGACGGCGGCAAGGCGATGCGCGCCCTGATCGCCGAGATGGATGCCGACTTCGCCGATGGCATGGGCTACCCCTCGGAGAAGGCATCGCTCGATGCGCTGGAAAGCGCCACGGCCTACCTGGTCAAGGCCGGGCAGGAATCGCCTGAAGCCGCCGCAGCGGCGGCAACGCCCTACCTGGCGCTCGTCGGCACGGTAGTCGGGCAGTGGATGCTGACGCGCCAGGCCAAGGCGGCGCAGCGCCATCTCGACGCCGGGACGGGCGACCGCGCCTTCCTGGAGCTGAAGATCACGCTGGCGCGCTTCTACGCCCAGAACACCCTGCCCCAGGCCATGGCCGCCGCCATGGCCGTGGCCGGCGGCGCCGAGATCACCGCGCTGGACGAGGCCGTCCTCTAAGAAGCGGCCTCGTCCGCTGCGGGATCAGTTCAGCACGCCCTGCGTCGCCAGCACCGAGCGCATGCGCGCGATGGCGAGGTCCGGGTCGGCGAGCAATCCTGCCTGGTCGGCGAGGCGGAAGAGCTCGGCCAGGTGCAGCAGCGAGCGCGCGCTCTGCTGGCCGCCGACCATGACGAAATGGTCCTGGTGGCCGTTGAGATAGGCCATGAACACGACACCCGTCTTGTAGAACCGAGTCGGCGCCTTGAAGATGTGGCGCGACAGCGGCACGGTCGGCTTCAGGATCTCGTGGAACCCCGCCTTGTTGCCGGCCGCCAGTTGCCCCAGCGCCGCCGAGGCGGCTGGCGCAATGGCGTCGAAGATGCCGAGCAGCGCGTCCGAATACCCTTCGCTGTCGCCGTCGATCAGCTCGGCGTAGTTGAAGTCGTCGCCGGTGTACATGCGCACGCCCTTCGGCAGGCGGCGGCGCATGGCGATCTCCTTGTCCTTGTCGAGCAGCGACACCTTCACGCCGTCGACCTTGGCCTGGTTGTCCTGGATCACCTTCAGCGCGACATCCATCGCCTTGAAGTGGTCCTTGTGGCCCCAGTAGCCCTCGAGCGCCGGGTCGAACATCTCGCCCAGCCAGTGCAGGATCGCCGGCTGCTTGAGCTGCGACAGGATGCGGTCGTAGACGCGGTGGTAGTCGTCCGGCGACTTCGCCGCCGCGGTCAGCGCGCGGCTGGCCATCAGGATGATGCGGCCGCCGAGCTTCTCGATCGCGCCGCACTGCTCCTCGTAGGCGGCGATCACCTGATCGATGGTGACGTTCGGCCCCGGCATCACGTGGTCGGTGCCGGCGCCGCAGGCGATGCCCGCGCCCGGCACGTCCTTGGCCGCGTCGAGCGCGCGTCGGATCAGCTCCAACGACATGGTCCAGTCGAGGCCCATGCCGCGCTGCGCCGTGTCCATCGCCTCGGCCACGCCGAGACCCAGCTTCCACATGTGCTGGCGGTAGGCGATGGTCTTGTCCCAGTCGATCGCCTCGCTGGTCAACGGGCCGATCCAGGGATCGTTATCGGCGAAGGGATTGGCCACGACATGCGCCGCGCCGATCGCGATGCGGTTGAACTTGGCCGTCGCCTTGGGGAAGGCCTTGGGCGCGCGGGTGGTGTAGCGCTCCAGCTTGCCGGATTGCGCGGGAAGATCGATCGTTGGCATTGGTCTTGCGGTTTCCTTCCTAGAACCAGATCAGTCGGCCATGAGGCGCGACGCGTATCGCGTGGGTCCGTTCGCGGGCGTGCCTGCGATCTCCATGATGAGCTTGGTGAGGATCGCGTCGGCGAACTTCTCGAACCCGTCGGCGACCACTAGGAACGCCCCGGGCCCTCCGATTACATGGTCTTCATAGTACTTGTCGAGGTTCGCCTCGGGCATGCCACCCCATGCGGTCGGCCGGTCGTTGACGATCGGCAGGCCGTTGATGATCACCCCGGCCTTCAGCGCCTCGTCGCGCGCCTGCAGCACCGAGCGGCCGTTGTTGTTCGACCCGTCGCCGGAGATGTCGATAACCCGCCGCGTGCCCTCGAACGGGCTCTGGTCGAACAGCGTCATGGCGTAGTCGATGGCGCCGCTGATCGATGTCCAGCGCTGCACCGTCGGCGGCACGTCCGCCAGCCGGGCGATGAACTGCTGCGCGTTGGCGGCATTGTCGATCAGCGTCCAGTCGATCACCGTGCGCTGGTAGTGGCTGCCGGCCCATTCCATGTAGACCACGCCGATCTTGCCCAGCACGCCGGACTGGATCGCCTTGATCACCTTGGGGTTGGTCAGCGCGGCGTAGTAGCCCTCGCGCTGCATCCGGGCCTCCACGGGATCGACGCTGCCGGATACGTCGATCGCCAGCACCAGTTCGATGTCGACGGGCGTTCTCTGCGCCCAGGCAGGGGGCGCGAGCGCGGCGGCGATGAACAGGGCCGCGGCAACAATCGGCTTGCACCAGCTGGGCATGGACAGCACCTCGCACGGATGACCGATCGAAGAATGCTAGCCCAGGAATGCGCCGCCGTCTTGTCCCTTGCGATTGACCGAATGGGCGGTTGCCTAGTTGCCGAGCACTTTGCGCAGGAAATTCACCCCCAGGATCAGCCCCTGCTCGTCGATGCTGTGCGGCAGGCCCGGCCGGATGTGCAGCTCGACGTCGAACCCGGCCGTTGCCAGCGCCGCCTTTGCCGCCTGCGAGGCCTGGGCCGGCACGATCTCGTCCGAATCGCCGTGGATCAGCATCGTCGGCGGCTTCGCCCTGACTTCGGCCGCCAGATGCTCGGCCCCCGCCAGGGCGCCGGAATAGCCGAGCACCCCGGCCACCGGCTTTTGCCGGCGCGGGGCGGTGTAGAGCGACATCATCGTGCCCTGCGAGAAGCCCAGGAGCGCCAGGTCCCTGTCGGCGAGGCCGAAGCGCGCCAGCAGCTTGTCGATGAAGGCGTCGAGAATCGGCCGCGCCGCCTGGACCCCGGCCAGGATCGCGGCCGGCGTGCGCTCCTGCAGGCTGAACCACTGCCGGCCATAGGGCGCCATGTCGCATGGAAACGGCGCGTGCGGCGAGACGAAGACAGCATCGGGCAGCGCCGGCGCGATATGCGGCGCCAGGCCGATCAGGTCGTCGCCATCCGCCCCCAGCCCGTGCAGCAGCAGCACTATCTTCTTCGGCTTCCCGCCCGAGGCCGGCGCGTATTCCGGCCCTTCCAATTCCATGCTGATCGACATTGCCCATCCCGTCCGTTGCCTGGGTCCCCATGGTAGATTGGGCTCATGCCAGAGACCACCCGCTTTGCGCCGAGCCCGACCGGCTACCTGCATCTCGGGACCGTCCATTCCGCCTTCTTCGCCGCCCGCGCGGCCGGTGACGGTGGACGGTTCCTGCTGCGGATCGAGGATATCGACCCGACCCGCTGCCGGCCGGAATTCACCGAGGCGATCTACGAGGACCTGGCCTGGCTGGGCCTGCGCTGGGAACAGCCGGTGCGGGTGCAGTCGCAGCACCTCCACGACTACCACCGCGCGCTGGCGCGGCTGCAGGACATGGGCGTGGTCTACCCCTGCTTCTGCACGCGATCGGACATCGCCCAGGAAATCGCGCGATCCGGCGCGGCGCCGCACGGCGCCGACGGCGTGCCCTATCCCGGCACTTGCCGCCGCCTGTCGCCGGACGAGCGCGCCGCCGCGACGCGGTCGGGCAAGCAGTTCGCGCTGCGCCTGGACATGGGCAAGGCCGTGGCCCGCGCCGGCGCGCTCGAATGGCACGACCGCGCGCGCGGCACGATCCGGGCGAGGCCCGAGCGCGCCGGCGACGTGGTGATCGCGCGGCGCGAGACGCCGACCAGCTACCACCTGTCGGTGACCGTGGACGACGCGCTGCAGGGCATCACCCTGGTGACGCGCGGCGAGGACCTGGTCGAGGCGACCGACATCCACCGCCTGCTGCAGGCGCTGCTCGACCTGCCGACCCCGGACTATTGGCATCACGGCCTGCTGCTGGACGCCGACGGCAAGCGCCTGGCGAAGCGCGACCGCTCGACCACCATCCGCAACCTGCGCTCCGCGGGGAAGAGCGCGGCCGAGGTGCGCGCGTTGGCGGGGTTTCCGGACTAGGCGAAGCGCACGTACTCGAAATCGACCGGCAGGCCCTCGATGCCCTTGCCGGGCGGGGCGATCCAGTTGGCGAACTTGCCGGGCTCGACGACGCGGCCCATCAGCGACTGGACATAGGCGCGGTCCTCCGGCGTCGGCAGGAAGCCGCGCTCGCGGCGCTTCCAGTCCTCGGCCGACAGCACCTCGCCCGCGGGGTCGACATGGAGGCCGGCGAAGAGGCCGATGCGGCGGTTGAAGGCCTTGTGCGGCGTGCGGAACACGTAGTCGATGCCGTAGCTGCGCACGATCTTGTTCCAGCGGGCCATGCCGGCATCCGTGTCCTTGATGAAATCATCGCGCAGGCGTTCATTGAGCGCATTGACCGCCGGCGCGGCGCGCTGCACGAGCTTGCCGTTCTCGACCTCCAGGACGGGGTAGCTGGCGTCGAGCAGCACGTGGTCGTCGGTCAGCTTCTCCTCCTGGAAGCGGCCCTTGATGCCGGCGGTGAAGAAGGTCGCGGCGTTCGACGACAACTCGCCGCCGAACAGGTCGAGCGTCACCGAGAAATGGAAGTTCAGGTAGCGCTGCACCGTCGGCAGGTCGATCACGCCGAGCTGGCGCAGGACCGCCGGGTCGTCGGTCCGGTGCTCGCGCATCGCCTCGCAGGTCCGCTGGATGACGCGGCGGATGCCGGTCTCGCCGACGAACATGTGGTGCGCTTCCTCGGTCAGCATGAACCGGCAGGTGCGCGCCAGGGGATCGAAGCCCGATTCGGCGAGCGCGCAGAGCTGATACTTGCCGTCGCGGTCGGTGAAGAAGGTGAACATGAAGAAGCTGAGCCAGTCCGGCGTCTGCTCGTTGAACGCGCCGAGGATGCGCGGGTTGTCCTGGTCGCCCGAACGGCGCTTCAACAGGGTCTCGGCCTCCTCGCGCCCGTCGCGCCCGAAATGCGCATGCAACAGGTAGACCATGGCCCAGAGATGCCGGCCTTCCTCGACGTTGACCTGGAACAGGTTGCGCAGGTCATAGAGCGACGGGCAGGTCATGCCCAGGTGCCGCTGCTGCTCGACCGAGGCGGGCTCGGTGTCGCCCTGGGTGACGATGATCCGGCGCAGCGTGCCGCGATACTCGCCGGGGACTTCCTGCCACGCCGGCTTGCCCTTGTTGGCGCCGAAGGCGATGACGCGATCGCGGTCGAGCGGCTCCAGGAAGATGCCCCAGCGGTATTCAGGCATCTTCACGTAGTCGAAATGCGCCCAGCCGCCCGGCTCGACCGAGACGGCCGTGCGCAGATAGACCTCGTCCTTCAGGCTCTCGACCGGCCCCATTTCCTTCCACCAGTCGAGAAAGCGCGGCTGCCAGTGCTCCAGCGCGCGCTGCAGGCGGCGGTCGTCGGACAGGTTGACGTTGTTGGGGATGCGTTCGGCGTAGTTGATCGCGGTCATGTCACACGCGCTCCCGCTTGTAGTCGGCGCGACGACCGGTGCCATAGAGCTTCAAGGCGCCCTCCTCGCCCACCGCGTTCGGACGCTGGAAGATCCAGTTCTGCCAGGCGCTGAGCCGGCCGAAGATCTTGGTCTCCATCGTCTCCGGGCCGGCCATGCGCAGGTTCGATTCCATCCCCGTCATCGCGTCGGGCGAGAAGCTGGCGCGCGCCTCGATGGCGATACGCACCTCGTCCTCCCAGTCGATGTCGTCCGGCGTGAACGTCACCAGGCCGAGCTGCGCCGCCTCGCCCGCCTCGATGTCGCGGTCGCGCGCCGCGTCGATCTTCTCCAGCGAGGCTTGGTCCTCCAGGAACCGCGTCTGCAGCCGGGTCAGGCCATTGCCCATCGGTAGCGACCCAAAGTTCAGGCCGCTGAGGCGCAGCGCCGCCGGCGGCCGGTTGTCGCCGTCCAGCACGCCGTCGAGCATGAAGCTCTGGTCGGCCGCC
>JAEULC010000096.1 GCA_016792605.1 Rhodospirillales bacterium | reverse complement strand
CGCGGCGACGCAGGACCGCGAGATGGTGGCCGCCCTCGGCGTCGACCAGTCCAGGCTGTTCACCTCGGTCTTCTTCCTCGGCGCCGTGCTGGCGGGGCTGGGCGGCGCGCTGCAGCTCCCGCGCGCCTCGGTCCATCTGGGTATGGACTTCCAGATTATCGCCGAGGCCTTCGTCGTGGTCGTGGTCGGCGGCATGGGCAGCGTCGCCGGCGCCTTCCTGGCCGCGCTGCTGATCGCCCAGCTCGGCGCCTTCGGCATCCTGATCTTCCCCAAGATCACGCTGGTCCTGGTATTCCTGGTGATGGCGGTCGTCCTAGTGGTCCGGCCCTACGGCCTGCTCGGCAAGCCGCCGGTGCACCAGCGCGCGGCGACCGGCGGCCAGGAGCCGGTAATCCGCGCCGCGCCGACCGCGTTGAAGCTGCTGGGACTCGTGGCCCTCGCACTTGCGATCGCGCTGCCGCCCTTCCTCGGCGACTACACGGTCAGCGTGCTCACCGAGATCGCGCTGTTCGTGCTCTTCGCCGCCAGCCTGCACTTCATCATGGGGCCGGGCGGGATGGCTTCGTTCGGCCACGCGGCCTATTTCGGCCTCGGCGCCTATGGCGCTGCGCTGGCAGCGAAATTTCTGATGGCGCCGATGGGCGTGGGGCTGATCCTGGCGCCGCTGATGGCCGGGCTCGCCGGCGTCGTGTTCGGCTATTTCTGCGTCCGGCTCTCGGGCGTCTACCTCGCCATGCTGACCCTGGCCTTCGCCCAGATCTGCTGGTCGGTGACCTTCCAGTGGGTCGAGGTGACGGGCGGCGACAACGGCGTGCTGGGCGTCTGGCCGCCCGACTGGGCGCGCGGCAAGCTCAGCTTCTACTACTTGACGCTGCTGCTCTGCGTGGCCCTGACGCTGCTGCTCCGCCGCGTGATCCGCTCTCCCTTCGGCTATGCGCTGCGCGCCGGCCGCGACTCGCCCTTGCGCGCCGAGGCGGTCGGAATCGACGTGATGCGGGTGCAATGGGCCGGCTTCGTGGTCGCCGCGGCGGCGGCGGGCGTCGCGGGTGGGCTCTTCGCCTACCTCAAGGGCAGCGTCTTCCCGACCTACATCTCCATTCCCAAGTCGGTCGACGCCCTGCTCATGGTCCTTCTGGGCGGCGTCCAGACCGTCTCCGGCCCGATCGTCGGCGCGGTGATCTATGCCGGGCTTCACGAGCACCTGGTGCGCGTGACCGAGTACTGGCGCCTGGTCCTGGGCCTGGCGATCGTGGGCCTGGTGCTCGCCTTCCCGCAGGGGCTGGCCGGCTTCGCCGCCCAGCGCTGGGAAGCGAAGCGCGGAGAGCCGCGATGACGATCCTCGCGGTCGAGAACCTGGCCAAGGCCTTCGGCGGCGTGCAGGCCGTCGCCGGCGTTTCGCTTGAGGTCGGCAGGGGCGAGCTGCTGGCGCTCATCGGCCCGAACGGAGCCGGCAAGACGACGTGCTTCAACATGCTGAACGGCCAGCTCAAGCCCGACCAGGGCAGCGTGAAGCTGGAGGGCCGCGAACTCGTCGGGTTGAAGCCGCGCCAGGTCTGGCGTCTCGGCGTCGGCCGGACGTTCCAGATCACCGCCACCTTCGCCTCGATGACTGTGGCCGAGAACGTGCAGATGGCGCTGCTGTCGCACCACAACAAGCTGTGGTCCTTCTGGCCCGCCGCCAGCGCGCTGTACCGCGACGAGGCGATCCGGCTGCTCGACCGCGTCGGCATGGCGGCCCAGGCCGACCGCGCCTGCGGCGTGCTCGCCTATGGCGACCTGAAGCGCGTCGAGCTGGCGATCGCGCTGGCGCACAAGCCGCGCCTGCTGCTGATGGACGAGCCCACCGCCGGCATGGCGCCGAAGGAGCGCGTGGCGCTGATGGCGCTGACCGCCGAGATCGTGCGCGCCGAGGGGCTGGGCGTGCTGTTCACCGAGCACGACATGGACGTGGTCTTCGCCCATGCCGACCGGATCGTGGTGCTCAACCGCGGCCGCCTGATCGCCGAGGGAGCCCCGGCCCAGGTCCGCGCCGACCCGCAGGTGCAGGAGATCTACCTTGGCGCCGGGCACTGAACCCATGCTCAGCGTGAAGAACGTGCACGGCTACTACGGCCGGGCGCATATCCTCGACGGCATGTCGTTCGAGGCCGGCCGTGGCGAGGTGGTCGCCATCCTCGGCCGCAACGGCGCCGGCAAGTCGACCACCTTCAAGACCATCATGGGCCTGGTGCGTGCCGCGGAGGGCGAGATCGCCTTCCAAGGGACGCGCATCGAGCGCCTGCCGACCCACGCCATTCCGCGCTTGGGTCTGGGTTATGTGCCCGAGGAGCGGCGCATCTTCACCGAGCTGACGGTCATGGAGAACCTGGAGGTCGGCCGCCAGCCGCCGCGCCAGGGGGCACCGCACTGGACGCCGGAGAAGCTGTTCCAGATCTTCCCCAACTTGGCGGAGATGCGCAGCCGACCCGGCGGGCGCATGAGCGGCGGCGAGCAGCAGATGCTGACCATCGCCCGCACCCTGATGGGCAATCCCTCCCTCGTCCTGCTCGACGAGCCCTCGGAGGGCCTCGCCCCGGTGATCGTCGACCAGATGGCGCGCGCGATCAAAGGGCTGAAGGCCGAGGGCCTGACCGTCGTGCTGTCCGAGCAGAACCTGCATTTCGCGACCGGCGTCGCCGACCGCGCCGTCATCATCGAGAAGGGCCAGGCGCGCTTCGCGGGCACGATGGCCGAGCTGATGGCGAACGACGACGCCCGCGCCCAGTACTTGAGGGTGTGATGGGGATGAGGAAGCCCGACGCAGTTCTGGTCTCCCCTCCCCACGTGGGAGGGTGTCAGGGGGAGGGGGCCCTCTCGCTCTGCTCTCGCGTCACCTTCACCCTCCCCCTATCCCCCTCCCCTCAAGGGAGGGGGGACAGAATGGAAGGACTCTCTCCATGACCGGCGACGCTTCAGGCTCCATCGTCGGCGTCGATGTCGGCGGCACGTTCACCGACCTGATCGCGATCGATCCAGTGACCCGCGGCGTGCGCGTGGCGAAGGTTCCGACCACGGTCGAGAACCAGGCCTTCGGCGTGCTGGGCGCGATCGCGGCGAGTGGCGGCGACCCGGCGACGCTCTCGGGCATCGTCCATGGCACCACCACCACGACTAACGCCCTCCTGGAGCGCAAGATCGCGAAATGCGGCCTGATCACGACGCGCGGCTTCCGGGACTCCCTCGAGCTCGGCCGGCGCACGCGGCCGACGCCCTACGGGCTCACCGGCCAGTTCCGCCCGCTGATCCCGCGCGAGCTGCGCCTGGAAGTGCCCGAGCGCATGGACGCGGACGGCAACGTGGTCCTGCCGCTGGACGAGGCCGCGGTCGCGGCTGCGGCGAAGGCGCTGATCGCCCTGGATTGCGAGGCCGTGGTCATCCATTTCCTGCACAGCTACATCAACGGCGCGCATGAGCGTCGCGCCGGCGAGATCGTGCGCGGGATGTGGCCCAACTCCTACGTGACCCTGGGCAGCGCGATCCTCAGCGAGTATCGCGAGTACGAGCGCGGCGTCACCGCGGCGGTGAACGCCTCGGTCCAGCCCGTCCTGCACCGCTACATCGAGCGCCTGGGCAACGAGCTGAAGGCCAAGGGCTTCCGGCACGAGCTGCTGGTGATGCAGGGCAATGGCGGCACGGTGTCCAGCCGCATCGTCGCCGAGGCCGCGGTCAACACGGTGATGTCCGGCCCGGCCTCGGGCGTCATGGCGGCCGCCTATACCGGGCGCCAGGCGGGCTACCCCGACCTCATCACCTACGACATGGGCGGCACCAGCTCGGACGTGGGCCTGATCCTGGGCGGCGTGCCGCGAGTCTCGGCCGAGCTCGAGCTCGAATACGCCATGCCGATCCACGTACCGATGGTCGACGTGCACACGATCGGCGCCGGCGGCGGCTCGATCGCCCATATCGACGATTCGGGCATGCTGCGCGTCGGGCCGGAAAGCGCCGGCGCCAAGCCCGGGCCGATCTGCTATGGCCGCGGCGGCACGCGCCCGACGATCACCGACGCCAATCTCTTCCTCGGCCGGCTCAATCCCAAGGGCCTGCTGGCCGTCGACTCCCCGGTCTCGATGCAAACCATCGCCGACGCGCTGAAGCGCGAGGTAGGCGTGAAGCTTGGCCTCGACGCCGAGGGCTCTGCCGCCGCGATCATCCGCGTCGCCAACGACAAGATGGCCGGCGCGGTGCGCATGGTGTCGCTGGCCAAGGGCCACGACCCGCGCGACTTTGCGCTCTTCGCCTTCGGCGGCGCCGGCCCGCTGCACGCCGCAGCCCTGGCGCGCGAACTCGGCATCCCCCGCCTGCTGATCCCGGCCCGCCCGGGCATCACCAACGCGCTGGGCTGCGTCGTCGCCGACCTGCGCCACGACTACGTGAACACGATCAACAAGCCCCTGCCCGTCCTGGACATGGACCTGGTGAAGCGTACGCTGGAAGCGCAGATCGCCGAGGGCCGCGCGACCATCGCGCGCGAGGGCGTCGCGGTCGAGGCGATCGAGGTGCTGCACGAGGCCGACATGCAGTTCCAGGGACAGAGCCACATCCTGACCGTCAGCCTGCCCGGCGTCGACGTGACGCGCGAGGCGCTGGTCAAGGCCTTCGCCGACACCTACTGGAAGCGCTTCGAAGTGTCGCTGCCCGAGATCCGGCCGGTGCTGGTGAACCTGCACACCGCCGTGATCGGCCGCCGTCCCACCCTGCCGCTCGACGCCCTGCTGCCGAGCGAGGGCCGCGCCGCGACCGTCGAGGGCGCGCTGGTCGAGCGCCGCAAGGTGTGGTTCTCGGAAGGCGGATGGCAGGAGACGGCCGTCTACCGTCGCGAGAAACTGCCGCCGGGCGCCAAGTTCGCCGGGCCGGCCATCGTCGAGCAGCTCGACTGCACCATCGTCATCGAACCCGGCGACCGGGTGGAGGCCGACAAGTACGGCAACCTGGTCGTGTCGATCGGAGGGCAAAGCACATGAACGACGTCGCCGCCAAGACCAAATTCGATCCCGTCACCCTGGCGGTAATCGAGAACGGGCTGCAGCAGGTCTGCAACGAGATGGACCTGGCCTTCGTACGCGCCGCCTTCTCGCCGGTCATCTCCGAGGCGCTCGACCGCTCGGACGGGATCTACCACCGGAGCACGGGCGAGCTGATCGCGCAGGGCGAGCTGGGCCTGCCGGTCTTCGTCGGCACGATGCAGTTCGGCGCCAAGGCGGTGATCGACCGCGCCAAGAACCTGAAGCCGGGCGACGTCTATATCGTCAACGATCCCTATCTCGGCGGCACGCACCTCATGGACGTGCGCTTCGTGAAGCCGTTCTTCTACAAGGGCGAGCTGTTCTGCTGGCTCAGCAACACCGGCCACTGGCCCGATACGGGCGGCATGGTGCCGGGCGGCTTCTCGGCCAACGCCACCGAGGTCGAGCAGGAAGGACTGCGCCTGCCGCCGGTGAAGCTGTTCAAGGAGGGCGTGATGGACGAGGAGATCCTGTCGATCATCCTTTCCAATATCCGCATCGCCGACCAGCGCATCGGCGACATCAAGGGCCAGGCCGCCGCGCTCGCCATCGGCGAGAAGCGCCTGACCGACCTGCTCGACCGCTACGGCAAGGACACGGTCGAGGACGCGATCGGCGAGCTAAAGGCCCGCGCGGCGCGTCTCATGCGCGCGCGCATCGCCACGATCCCCGATGGCACGTATTATGGCGAGTCCTATGTCGACTCGGACGGCGTGGTCGACGAGCCCCTGGTGATCCGCCTGACCGTGCGCAAGGAGGGCACCGAGCTCTATTTCGACCTGTCGAAGTCGTCGCCGCCCTGCCGCGGCCCGATGAACAGCGTCATCGCCACCACGCGCTCGTCGATCTACCTCGCGATCAAGCATATTTTTCCAGAGGTCCCCATCAATGCGGGCACCTTCGATCCGCTGCATATCGAGGACCCGAAGGGCACGTTCCTCTATGCTGAGTATCCGCGCCCCGTCTCGGGATGCGCGGCCGAGGTCAGCCAGCGCATCGCCGAGGCGGTGTTCAACGCGCTGGTGCAGGCGATGCCGGACAAGCTCTTCGCGGCGCCGGCCGGCACCTCGGGCAACCTGGCGCTGGGCGGCTACGATCCCGAGCGCAAGCGCAGCTACATCATGTACGTCATCAGTGGCGGCGGATATGGCGGCAGCGCGGTCGGCGACGGCATCTCCAACGGCTGCTCGACCATCGGCATCTCCAAGACCACGCCGATCGAGGTGATGGAACAGTACTACCCCGTGCTGTTCGAGGAATACTCGCTGCACGAAGGCTCGGGCGGCGCCGGCAGGACGCGCGGCGGCTTCGGCGTGAACTACAGGATCAAGCTGCGCCGGGGCCAGGCGCGCGCCTCGATGGTCATGGACCACGGCCGCACCGGCCCGCGCGGCGCCCTGGGCGGGAATGACGGCGGCCTGAACACGGTGCGCGTCCAGCGCAGCGGCAAGGAATACACCCCGCCGCATCTGTCGAAGGACCAGAACATCGAGATCGGTCCGGGGGACACCGTATCCGTGTCGACGCCCGGCGGTGGGGGCTTCGGCGACCCGTTGGCGCGGGCGCCTGACCTCGTCCTGGCCGACGTCCAGCGCGGCTACTATTCCGCCCAGCAGGCGCAGGCGAAGTTCGGCGTGGTCATCGCCGGAACGCCGCCTGCGCTCGATCGCACGGCGACGGAAAGGCTGCGCGCCGGTGCTACCGCGCGCCCCTGAAGGCGCGGGTACACCGGCGCCGCGATCCGGCTAGGCCTTGCCGATCGCGATCTTGCGCGTGGCCTCGCGCGCCTTGGCCGATTTCGGCATGGTAACGGCCAGAACACCCTTGTCGAACTTCGCCGTGATCTTGGCGCTGTCGACGATCTCCGGCAGTTCGTAGGATCGCTGGAAGCTGCCGTACTGGCGCTCCACCACGTGGTAGTTCTTTTTCTTCTCTTCCTTCTCCAGCTTCTTCTCGCCGCGGATCGTCAGCACGTCGTCCTGGACCAGCAGCTCGACGTCCTTCTCGTCGATGCCGGGAAGCTCGACCGACAGCTCGATCGCCTGGTCGGTCTCGCTGACATTGACGCGCGGCATGATCGCGCCGGCCATGGCCGCCTGGCGCGGCAGGGGCTCGAAGTCGAACAGCCGCGCCGGCATCCGGCCGAAGCCAGGACCGAAGAAGCTATTGACCATGCGGTCGAAATCGTCGGCAAAGGGCCGCCACGGCGCCACACCGCCGGGCTGGACGGTCGTCGGCACAGGCTTTCCGGTTTCGTTCGCCATCGTTGTCCTCCATCGCAGGGCTGAACGGATGCTGGGAAGGATGACCAGCCGCGGCGCCACCCGCATTGACGTAAATCAACCGCGCTGCGGCTTGCATCCTCGGCCCCGCGACGGCACTCTCCGCCCTTAGGGGAGCAGGTCGCCAGGATGATGGCGGCCGCAGGCGACGGAGGACGTCCATGGTCAAGGCACAAACGATGCTGCGCGCGGGTCTGGCCGCGGGAATTTCGACGTTGGCGGCGATTTCGCTGGCCCAGGGCGCTTATGCCCAGACCGCGACCGATGCGCCGCGCGGCATCCGCCTGGCCCAGGACGACCGCGCCGATATCACCTTCTGGGAATCGATCAAGGACAGCAAGAACCCGGCCGAGTACAAGGCCTATCTGGACACATTCCCGAACGGCAAGTTCGCCGCGCTTGCCAAGGCGCGCCTCGCCGCTGCCCAGGCGCCGGCCGCCCCCGCCGCAGCGCCGGCCGCGGCACCGGCTGCGCCCGCTGCGGCCCCGGCAGCCCCGGCGCCGGTCGCGGCGCCGCCCGTGGAGATCGAATCGATGTCCGCTACGATGGCGGCCTCTGGCAATGCCACGGTGCGCGCCCAGCCCACCACTCGCGCAGCGTCGCTGGGCAGCATCCGCGCCGGCAGCGAGGTCAAGGTCACCGGCAAGACCAAGGCCGGCGACTGGTACCGCGTCGCCCATGGCGGCAAGGACGGGTTCATATCGGCCTCGCTCCTGTCCGCGGGGGCCGCTGCGGCGGCGCCGAGCGGCAAGGCGACGGTGGGCCGCAGCTACGCCACGAACCGCCAGACCGTGGTGCGCCAGCAGCCCACGGCCGACTCGCCGCCGGTCTCCTCCATCCCGGCGAACCAGCAGGTCACCGTGACCGGCGACGTGCCGGGGACGGACTGGTACCGCGTCTCCTACCAGGGCCAGGACGTGGGCTTCGTCTACGGCAACCAGCTGGCCGGCGTCACCGCCGCCACGGCAGGCGTCGGCGCGGCCCCGGCGGGGGCGGCGTCGGCGCCGGCCTCGCCCTATGGCGGCACCGCCGCCGCCCCGCCGCCCGCCAGCGGCTCCAGCCGACCGCCCAGCCTGCCCGGCCAGGCGGCTTCGACCGCCGCCAGCGCGCCCGCGGCGATCACCACGGGCGCCACCCAGGCCCCGCCCCTGCAGGCCGCCGCGCCGGCGGAGCAGAAGGTCGAGTACTGGACCGCCCAGACCGTCGGCGGCCAGGGCAGCATCCGCATATACCCGCAGCCGACCTCGCAGACGTCGTTCATCGCCGGCGAGGCCTATGTCGACGAGCAGGCGATCAAGGTGCTGGAGGTGATCCCCGGCCGCCGCCAGACGCCGTGGCTGAAGGTCGAGACGCCTTCCGGTAAGATCGGCTACGTCTTCGGCGGCCAGGCGCGCCCGCCCGGCACCACGCGCAGCGGCCGCCGCGTCTTCGGCCCGGAGTCGTCGGACTGACCCTCCTCGCCGCCATCCGGCCGCCAAGGGTATTGGCGCGCGCGTGATCCTGGATCCCTGGTTCTATGTCCTGGCGGTACCGGCGCTGATGATCGTCGGTATCTCCAAGGGCGGCTTCGGCTCGGGCATCGGGCTGATCGCGGTGCCGATGATGGCGCTGACCGTGCCCGTGCCCCAGGCCGCCGCCATCATGCTGCCGCTGCTCTGCGTGATGGACCTGGTGGGGCTGTGGACCTACTGGCGGCGCTGGGACAACGCCGCCATGCAGGCGCTGCTGCCGGCCGCCGTTCTCGGCGTCGTGGTCGGCGCCCTGACCTTCAGCCTGCTCAGCGAGCCCATGCTGCGCCTGGCGATCGGCGTGGTCGCTGTTGCCTTCGTGCTCGACCACTGGCTCGGCTGGCGGCCCAAGGGCAACGCCGCGCCCAACAAGGCCAAGGCCTATGGCTGCGGCGCGGTCTCTGGCTACACCAGTTTCGTCGCCCATGCCGGCGGGCCGCCGCTCAACATGTACCTGCTGCCGCTGGGGCTGGAGAAGGCCACGCTGGTCGCGACCGCCGTGGTGTTCTTCGCCGTGGTCAACTACGTGAAGCTGGTGCCCTACTGGTGGCTGGGCCAGCTCAATCCCGGCAATATGACCACCGCGCTGGTGCTGCTGCCGCTGGCGCCGATCGGCATGCTGACCGGCGCGTGGCTGATGAAGCGGGTGAGCCAGGCGCTGTTCATGCGCATCTGCTACGGCTTCGTGTTCTTCACCGGCGCCAAGCTGACCTGGGACGGCGTTTCGGGCCTGTTGCGCTAAGCCAGGCGCTGCTTCGCTCGCGCCTTCTCGTAGCTGCCGCGCGCCTTGCCCGACACCGGCACGTCCCACCACGCCCCGCCCTCGGCCGTGCCGCGCTGCGGGTCGGTGTCGATCACGATGGCGTAGGTCTTGCGCGACGCGCGGGCGCGCTTCAGCGCCTGTTCCAGCCCTTGCACGCCCGCCACCTTTTCGGCCTCGGCGCCAAGGCTCTTCAGATGCTGGGCGAAGTCGATCGCCGGCGCCGCGTCGGCGAGCAGGTTGTTGAACGGCTCCAGCCCGCAGCCCAGCGTCTGCAGACGGTGGATGCAGCCGAAGCCGCGATTGTCCAGCAGCACCACGATCAGCTTGCGGCCCATCGCAACGGCCGTCGCGATCTCGGAGTTCATCATCAGGTAGGAGCCGTCGCCGACCATGACGAAGACCTCGCGCTCGGGCGCCGCCATCTTCACGCCCAGGCCGCCGGCGATCTCGTAGCCCATGCAGGAGTAGCCGTACTCGACGTGGTAGCTGGCGGAATCCACGCTGCGCCAGAGCTTGTGCAGCTCGCCCGGCAGGCCGCCCGCCGCGCAGACTACGATGCCGTCGCGCCCCGCCGCGCGGTTGACCGCGCCCAGCACCTGCGCGTCGGTAGGCAGCGCCTTGCCGGCCCGAGGCGCGGCGAGCGCGCGGTCGGCGACCTTGGTCCACGATGCGGTCAGGCGCTTCAGCTTCGCCGTCCAGGCCTCCGGCGCGCGCCAGCCCTGCAGCGCCAGCGCCAGGTGCTTCAGCCCGCGCCGGGCGTCGGCGACGAGCGGCAGCGCCATGTGCTTCGCGGCGTCGAAGCCTGCGACGTTCAGCCCGACCAGCGTCATTTTCGGATTGGCGAAGAGCGCGCGCGACCCGCTGGCGAAGTCGCCCAGCCGCGTGCCGACCGCCAGCACCAGGTCGGCCTCCCTCGCCAGGGCGTTGGCCGCGCCGGTGCCGGTCACGCCGATCGCCCCGGCGTTGCTCGGGTGGTCCCAGGCGAGCGCGCCCTTGCCGGCCTGGGTCTCGGTCACCGGGATGCCATGCGTCTCGGCGAACTCGGCCAGCGCCTGTTCGGCGAGGCCGTACTTCACGCCGCCGCCCGCGACGATCAGCGGCCGCCGCGCCCGACGAATCGCGGCCGCGGCCGCGTCGACCGCGTGCGCGTCCGGCCCCGCGCGGTGAAGGCGATGCACGCGGCTGCTGAAGAACGACGCCGGGTAATCCCAGGCCTCGGCCTGCACGTCCTGCGGCAATGCCAGGGTGACCGGACCGCATTCCGCCGGATCGGTCAGCACACGGAGCGCCTGGGGCAGGCTGGCCAGCAACTGCTCGGGACGCTGGATGCGGTCGAACAGGCGCGACACCGGCCGGAAGCAGTCATTGGCCGACACGGTCGCATCCTGCGGGTACTCGAGCTGCTGCAGCACCGGATCGGGCCGGCGCGAGGCGAACACATCGCCCGGCAGCAGCAGCACCGGCAGGCGGTTCACGTGCGCCAGCGCCGCGGCGGTGACCATGTTGGTGGCGCCCGGTCCGACCGAGGTGGTGCAGGCCATCATCCGCCGGCGCGCGCTGGTCTTGGCGAAGGCGATCGCGGCATGGGCCATCGCCTGCTCGTTATGGGCGCGGAAGGTCGGCAGCGCGCGGCGATGGGCATGCAGCGCCGGCCCCATGCCGGCGACGTTGCCGTGGCCGAAGATCGCGAACACTCCGGCGAACAGCGCCGCTTCGCGGCCGTCGAAGTCCGTGCGCTGCGCGGCCAGATAGCGTACCAACGCCTCGGCCATGGTGAGGCGGATCGTTTTCATGCGCGTTTCCCCGTTGACCCCGGCCGAAAGATTACGGATTTATGACATCCACACAAGAACGTCCAAAGCGCCCAGCCGGAGGAAATCCTAGCATGATCGAGTTTGCGCAGTTCGGGGCCGGCCGCATCGGCCAGATCCACGCCGGCAATCTGGGCCGCGTCGCCGGCGCGCGCCTGCGCTACGTCGTCGATGTCGATCCGCGGGCCGCCCAGCGCCTGGCCACGCAGCACGGCGCCAAGGCCGCAGATCGCGCCACCGCGCTCAAGGATCCGGCAGTCGGCGCCGTCATCATCGCGTCCTCGACCGACACGCATGCCGACCTCGTCATCGCCTCCGCCGAGGCCGGCAAGGCGATTTTCTGCGAGAAACCGATCGACCTGTCTCTGGCGCGCGTCGATGCCTGCCTCGCCGCGGTGAAGAAGGCCGGCGTGCCGATGCTGGTCGGGTTCAACCGCCGCTTCGACCCCAGCTTCAAGGCGCTGCACGACCGGCTGCACGCCGGCGAGATCGGCCAGATCGAACAGGTGATCGTCACCAGCCGCGACCCGGGCCTGCCGCCGGCCGAGTACCTGAAGGTCAGCGGCGGCCAGTTCCGCGACATGACGATCCACGACTTCGACATGGCGCGCTGGCTGCTCGGCGAGGAGCCAGTCGAGCTCTACGCCACGGGCAGCAACCTCGTCGAGCCCTGGGTCGGCGAGCTTGGCGACGTCGACAGCGTGATGGTTGTCATGCGCACCGCCAGCGGCAAGCTGGCGCACATCAACAACTCGCGCCGCGCCGTCTACGGCTACGACCAGCGCGTCGAGGTGCTGGGGTCGAAGGGCATGCTGCGCGCCGGCAACCGCACGCCGACCACGGTCGAGCGTTCGGGCGGCGACGCGGTCGCCTCGGACAAGCCGCTGCATTTCTTCCTCGAGCGCTACGCCGAGGCCTATGTCGCCGAGATGGCGCATTTCATCCAGGCGATCGGCGCCGGCGGGAAGCCGAGCGTCGGCGCCAAGGACGGCCGGCAGGCCCTGGTGCTGGCCGACGCCGCCGTCCAGTCGATGAAGACCGGCGCAGCCGTCAAGCTGGGCTAGGCGTCACGCTGGCTTGATCTTCCGCTGGGCTTCGCGCTTGTGCACGGCCAGCGCCATCAGGCGCCGGTCGCGCCAGGCCTGGGCCTTGCCGTGCTTCTCGATCGGCACCTCGGCGCGCCGCGCCGCATCCAGTCGCTTGGCCAAGGCGTCGCGCCAGGCCGGGCGGCCGCGCATGTCCTTGTCGAGGCGCCGGATCAGCCCGCCATAGCGCTGGAAGTACCCCGCCGTGCCCTCGGGCGCGTTGAGGTCGATCGTCTCCATCGGCCCCATGAACGACCAGCGCAGGCCGAGGCCGTCCTTCACCGTGCGGTCGAGGTCGGCGGGCGTGACGAAGCCGCCGTCGACCAGCCGGAACGCCTCGTTCAGCAGCGCCAGCTGCAGGCGGTTGAGGATGAAGCCGTCGATCTCCTTGATCACCTCGATCGGCGCCATGCCGGCGCGTTCCATCAGCGCCCGGGCGCGCTTGATCGCCACCGGCGTGGTCCAGGGCGCGCCGGACAGCTCGACCACCGGCACCAGGTAGGGTGGATTGACCGGGTGCGCGACGAGGCAGCGGCCGCGGCCCTTGAGGCCTTTGGTGAAGAGCGAGGCCTGGATCGACGACGAAGAACTGGCCAGCACCGCGCTCTTGGGCGCGAGCCGGTCGAGTTCGGCGAACACGGCCTGCTTGACCTCCAGCCGTTCGGGCAGGTTCTCCTGCACATAGGCGGCGCGGCTCACCGCCACAGCCAGGTCGGGCTCGCAGCGGATGCGGCGCATGACCGGCGCCGGGTCGCCGATCATGCCGGCGCGCTGCATGTCGCGCAGCGACACCGCGATCGCCTTGCGCGCCAGCGTCAGCGCCCTGGCCGAGGAATCGTGCAGCATCACGTCGAACCCGGCGCGCGCGAACACCATCGCCCAGGCCCGGCCGATGAGGCCGGCGCCCACCACCGCCACGATCTCCGTCTTCCGCTTCTTCGCTGCCGCCATGCTTTCCTCCGCTATTCCTCTTGTTCGGCCGCCACCGGCCGCGCCGATCCCTTCCAGCGCCGCAGCATCGCCTCGAGCTTCAACGCCAGCCGCGGCTGCTGCAGGTCGAACCACACCAGCCGTTCGCCGGGCTTGCCGAGGCTCGTCTTGTAGCGCGATTCGCCGGCCATGAAATCGAACGCGCGGCTGCCCAGGGCCAGGTGGCGCTCGACCGCGAGCGCGTAGCAGACATAGCCCGGCGTCGCCTTGGGATCGTCGCCATAGGCGAAGCCGCTGGCATAGGCGCCGACCCAGCCGCGCCAGACGAGGTTGTAGAGATACCCCACCACCTGCTCGCCCGCGCGCACGCGCAGGAGCTCGACCGCCCCCTGGGGCAGCGCCTCGGCGACCAGCCGGCGATGGAACCGCAGCGCGAAGGGCGGGCCGAAGGCGCCCGGCTGGCCGCGGCCGGTCCAGTAGCGCTGGTGCAGATCGGCCAGCGCGTCCAGGAAGCGCAGCGCCGCCGTCACGTCGGCGGCCGCGTCCAGGGCCAGGGGGCCGACCGTGCCGTACTGGCGCTGCGCGCGCCGGAGCTGGTAGCGGCGATTGCTGCTGAGCTGCTCGACATAGTCCCCGCCGGCGCGGCGGACGGCGTCGAGGTCCACCATCGCCGTGCCGCTGTCGTTGTGGATGCGCACCGCCATCCCGGTCGCGCGGGCATGGTCGAGATAGCGCTCGGGCACGCCGGCAAAGCGCAGCTCGTCGCAGGGCCGCGCCTGGGGCGATTGCATCAGGAAGGACATCATCCGGGCCTCGAGGCCGGCGCCGAAGCGCCGGTCCACCAGGAAGCCGTTGTACTCGGGATAGACGCAATCCACGGCGGAATCGCCGGCCTGGTTCACGAACAAAGTTCGGGAGCGCACGAGCCCGCGATGCCGGCGCAGCGCCGCGTCTTGCAGGAACCCCAGCCCCACCAGGAGGCCATCGGCCCTGGCTGTCGCCAGCCGCGGCACGATCGCCGCCTCAGCCAGGAAGGCGCCGACCCAGGGCCACGCCAGGAAAAGCCGGGCGTCGGCGCGCGCTTCGAGGTCGCGCCACCAGGCGCCCAGGGCGTCCAGTCCGGGGAAGGGCTCGATCGCCAGGACGGGGACTTCCGCCACGGATGCGGTCATTGTGGCTGGAACGCCCTCAGGACCATGGAAAACCCGCCCGGCACGCCTGGAAATGCACCGTGGCGGGTTGTAGCACAGTGGCGACGGCGCGGTCCCGCACCGCCTGCGCGGTTTCGCCGCAGTGCACAATCCACGAGCAATTCCGTAAAGCCCCGCCTCGGTTGACAACCTATGCGCGGGTGGCGACTAATCACGCCAGCAGCGCCGGAGACTGGCTGGGCGCTCGGATCAATAGTGGGAGAGTTCACATGAAAATTCACGGCGGGCTCGCGGCGCTTGGCGTCGCGGTCGCGATCGGCATTGCCGGCGGTGCGTCCCCGGCGGTCGCCAAGACGCTGGTCTATTGCTCGGAAGGCAGCCCGGAAGGCTTCAACCCGGCGCTCTACACCGCCGGCACGACCTTCGATGCCTCGGGCCGGCCGCTCTACAACCGCCTCACCGAGTTCGAGCGCGGCTCGACCAAGGTGGTCCCCGGCCTTGCCGAGTCCTGGAACGTGTCCGAGGACGGGCAGACCTACACCTTCAAGCTGCGCAAGGGCGTGAAGTGGCACACCAGCAAGACCTTCACCGCGAAGCGCGACTTCAACGCCGATGACGTGATTTTCACCTTCGAGCGCGCGTGGAAGCCGGAGCACCCGTTCAACAAGGTCTCAGGCGGCAAGTATCCCTATTTCGTCGACATGGGCATGGCGAAGCTGCTCAAGTCGATCAAGAAGACGGACGACTACACGGTGGTGTTCGAGCTGAACGCGCCCGAGGCGCCGTTCATCGCCAACATGGCGATGGACTTCGCCTCGATCCAGTCGGCCGAGTACGCCGATGCGATGCTGAAGGCCGGCACGCCCGACAAGCTCGACCTGGAGCCGATCGGCACCGGGCCGTTCTACCTGGTCAGCTACCAGAAGGACGCGGTGATCCGGTACAAGGCGAACCCGTCCTACTGGGCCGGCAAGGCGAAGATCGACGACCTGGTGTTCTCGATCACGCCCGATGCGTCGGTACGCTGGGCCAAGGTGAAGGCGGGCGAGTGCCATGTGATGCCCTACCCGAACCCGGCCGACCTGGAAGCGATGAAGAAGGACGCGAGCATCAACCTGATGTCGCAGGAGGGCCTCAACATCGGATATTGGGCGTTCAATACCGAGAAGAAGCCCTTCGACGACAAGAAGGTGCGCCAGGCGATGAACTACGCCGTCAACAAGAAGGCGATCATTGACGCGGTGTACCTGGGCGCCGGCGTGCCGGCGAAGAACCCGATTCCGCCGACGATCTGGTCGTACAACGACGACGTGAAGGACTATCCGTACGATCCGGCCAAGGCCAAGGCGCTGCTGGCGGAAGCCGGCCTCGCCAACGGCTTCGAGACCGACCTGTGGGCGATGCCGGTGCAGCGCCCCTACAACCCGAACGCCAAGCGCATGGCCGAGATGATCCAGGCCGACCTGGACAAGGTGGGGGTCAAGGCCAAGATCGTCACCTATGAGTGGGCCGAGTACCTGAAGCGCGTGCGCACGGGCGAGCAGCAGACCGTGCTGCTGGGCTGGACCGGCGACAACGGCGACCCGGACAACTTCCTGAACGTGCTCTTGGGCTGCGACGCGTCGAAGATGTCGACCTCGCGCTGGTGCTTCAAGCCCTATGACGACCTGATGCAGGAAGCGCGCAAGACGGCAGACGTCGCCAAGCGCACCGACCTGTACAAGAAGGCCCAGGTCATCTTCAAGGAAGAGGTGCCGTGGTTCACGGTCGCGCACTCGATCCAGTACAAGCCGGTGCGCAAGGAAGTCATCGACTTCAGGCTGCATCCGTTCGGCGGCCACCTGTTCTACGGCGTCGACATCAAGGAGTGATGTCCACGTCCTGATCGATCGGGATTGGGGGAGCGGCAGAACCGCTCCCCCTTCTCGTTTGACCCAGCTAGAGTAACGCTACGTCGATCCGCCGCGTCGGGAGCCTGGAACGCGGAAGGATCGGGCGCTTGGGGTGAGCGCGATGCTCAGGTTTGTGCTGACACGGCTGTCGCTGATCGTGCCGACCTTTCTCGGCGTCACCCTGCTGACGTTCGCGATGATCCGGCTGATTCCGGGCGACCCGATCCTGCTCCTGTTCGGCGAGCGCAGCGTCGACGACGCGGTCTACAACCAGATGAAGGCCGACCTCGGCCTCGACAAGCCGATCCTGGTTCAATACGGCTACTATCTCTGGGATCTGGCGCAGGGCGATTTCGGCACCTCGATCGTCACCCGCACGCCGGTGCTGAGCGAATTCCTGGCCCTCTTCCCGGCGACGGTCGAGTTGTCGCTCACGGCCATGACCTTCGCCGTCCTGATCGGCCTGCCGGCGGGCATCGTCGCTGCCGTCCGGCGCAACTCGGTCTTCGACCACACCGTCATGGGCGCCTCGCTGACCGGCTACTCGATGCCGATCTTCTGGTGGGGCCTGCTGCTGATCCTGCTGTTCTCGGTCACGCTCGGCTGGACGCCGGTCAGCGGCCGCATGGCGGTGCGCTACTTCATCGAGCCGGTGACCGGCTTCGTGCTGATCGACGCCTGGCTGGCGGGCGAATGGGGCGCGTTCAAGTCGGCGCTGCAGCACTTGATCCTGCCCGCGGTCGCGCTGGGCACCATCCCGCTGGCCGTGATCGCGCGCATGACGCGCTCGTCGATGCTGGAGGTGCTCAACGACGACTACATCCGCACCGCCCGCGCCAAGGGCCTGCCGCCCTGGCGCGTGGTGGGCCTGCACGCGCTGCGCAATGCGCTGATCCCGGTCATCACCGTGATCGGCCTGCAGGTCGGCGCGCTGCTCAGCGGCGCGATCCTGACCGAGACGATCTTCTCCTGGCCCGGCGTCGGCAAGTGGCTGATCGAGTCGATCCGCCGGCGCGACTACCCGGTGGTCCAGGGCGGCGTGCTGCTGGCGGCGTCGATCGTGATGCTGGTGAACCTGACCGTGGACGTGATGTACGGGCTGATCAACCCGCGCATCCGCAAGGGGCGCTGAGCATGGCCGCCGACACCGCCCTCGCCGTCCGCCACAGCCCGGCCCCGCCGCATCCCCTGGTCGAGTTCTGGCGCTATTTCCGTCAGAACAAGGGCGCGCTGCTGGGGCTCGCCGTTATTGTCGCGATGACGCTGACCGCGGTCTTTGCCGACGCCCTGGCGCCGCACCCCCCGGCCGAGCAGTTCCGCGATGCGCTGCTGCGGCCGCCGATCTGGCAGGACGGCGGCACCACCCGCTTCATGCTCGGCACCGACGATATCGGCCGCTGCATGCTGTCGCGGCTGATCCACGGCGCCCGAGTGTCGATGGTGGTCGGCGTCTCCGTGATCGCGCTGGGCCTGTTCCTGGGCGTGGTGCTGGGCCTGCTGGCCGGCTTCTTCCCCGGCCCGGTCGACATCGGGATCATGCGCCTGATGGACACGCTGCTGGCGCTGCCGGCGCTGCTGCTGGCGATCGTGGTCGTCGCCATCCTGGGGCCGGGCCTGTTCAACGCGATGATGGCGGTGTCGGTCGTGGTGCTGCCCGGGTTCGCGCGGCTGACCCGCGCCGCCGTGCTGACCGAGCTGTCGAAGGACTATGTGACCGCCGCGCGCATGACCGGCGCGCGCCTGCCCCGGCTGATGTTCATCACTGTGCTGCCCAACTGCCTGGCGCCGCTGATCGTGCAGGCCACGCTGGGCTTCTCGACCGCGATCCTGGACACCGCGGCGCTGGGATTCCTGGGGCTCGGCGCGCAGCCGCCGACGCCGGAATGGGGCACGATGCTGTCCGACGCGCTGCAGTTCATCCAGCGCGCCTGGTGGGTCGTCACCTTCCCGGGGGCGGCGATCCTGGTCACCGTGCTGGCATTCAACCTGATGGGCGACGGGCTGCGCGACGCCCTCGACCCCAAGCTGAAGCGCTGAGCCATGGCGCTGCTGGAAATCCGCAACCTTTCCGTCGAGTTCGCCACCCAGGGCGGCGCCGTCCACGCGGTCGAAAGCGTGGACCTGACGGTCAACGAAGGCGAGGTCCTGGGCATCGTCGGCGAGTCGGGCTCGGGCAAGAGCGTCTCGTCGCTGGCGGTAATGGGGCTGGTGGCCGCCAACGGCCGCGTCACCGCCGACAGGCTGAGCTTCGCCGGCCACGACCTCCTGGCGCTCAGCCCGCGCGAGCGGCGCAAGATCACGGGACGCGACGTCGCGATGATCTTCCAGGAGCCGATGACCAGCCTGAACCCCTGCTTCACGGTCGGGTTCCAGCTGACCGAGGGGCTCAAGACCCATCTCGGCGGCTCGCGCAAGGAGCTGCGCCGGCGCGCCATGGAACTCTTGGACCAGGTCGGCATCCCCGATCCGGAGCAGCGCCTCAGCGCCTTTCCGCACCAGCTCTCGGGCGGCATGAGCCAGCGCGTGATGATCGCCATGGCGATCGCCTGCAACCCGCGCCTCTTGATCGCCGACGAACCGACCACGGCGCTCGACGTCACCATCCAGCGCCAGATACTGCAACTACTGCTCGACCTGCAGCGCACGCGCGGCATGGCGCTGATCCTGATCACCCACAACATGGGCGTGGTGGCCGAGACCGCGCACCGCGTGGCGGTGATGTATGCCGGCCAGGTGGTGGAGGAACGTACCGCCGACGCGCTGTTCCGCCACCCGCGCCACCCCTATACCGCCGCGCTGCTGGAAGCCCTGCCCGAGCGTTCGGCGGGCCAGCACCGGCTGGCGGCCATTCCCGGCATGGTGCCCGGCCTGGGCGACCGGCCCGAAGGCTGCCTGTTCCACCCGCGCTGCGGGCGCGCCCAGGAGCCCTGCCGCGCCGCCCGGCCGCCGCTGCTGCCCGCCGATGGCGGCACGGTGCGCTGCCTCTACCCGCTGGAGGCGACGTGATGGCCGCACAGATGGCCGTCCCTGCCCCCGGCGCAACCGACGACGTGGTGATCGAGGCGACCGACCTCGCGCGCCACTACCACCTGCGCCGCGGCCTGTTCCAGCCGCAGGCGACGGTGCGCGCGGTCGACGGCATCAGCTTCACCCTCGCCGCCGGGCGCACGCTGGCGATCGTCGGCGAATCCGGCAGCGGCAAGTCGACCCTGGCCCGCGTCGTGACCCTGATCGAGCCGCCGACGGCGGGCGGGCTGCGCCTCCTGGGCCAGAACCCGTTTGACCGCAATACCGCCGACCGCCGCGCGATGCGCCAGGCGGTGCAGATGGTGTTCCAGGACCCCTATGGATCCCTGAACCCGCGCAAAAAGGTCGGCGCCATTCTGGAAGAGCCGCTGATCATCAACACCGCGCTGAAGGCGCCGGAGCGGCGCGAACGCGCCCGCGCCATGCTGGCCGCCGTGCGCCTGCGCCCCGAGCACTACGACCGCTACCCGCACATGTTCTCGGGCGGCCAGCGCCAGCGCATCGCCATCGGCCGCGCGCTGATGCTGAACCCGCGCCTGGTGGTGGCCGACGAGCCGGTCTCCGCGCTCGACATCTCGATCCAGGCCCAGGTGCTGAACCTGATGATGGACCTGCAGCAGCAGTTCACCCTGGCCTACCTGTTCATCTCGCACGACCTCAGCGTCGTGCAGCACATCGCCAACGACGTGCTGGTGATGTATCTCGGCCGCACGGTCGAGCACGGGCCGAAGGAGACGCTGTTCGCCCGCCCGCGCCACCCCTACACCATGGCGCTGATGGCGGCGACGCCCAGGGTCGATCCCGAGCGGCGGATCCAGGTGCAGATCCTCAAGGGCGAGCTGCCGTCGCCGCTGAACCCGCCCAAGGGCTGCGCCTTCCACACGCGCTGCCCCTTCGCGCGGGAGCGTTGCAAAGCCGAGGTGCCGGCCCTGCGTCCCGTCGACGGACGCTTGGCGGCGTGCCATTTCGCCGAGGAGATCGCCGGCTGACCCTGGCGCGGCTGCCCGTATTCCGGGTAGAATTTGCGCTTCGCCGACATCCGGCCGGGATCGCCCCTTAACCCGGCATTAACCATATACCGCGACCCTGGCACCGTGCCGGTCGCGCTATGGGCCCAGGAGTCCGCCATGAGTGCCAACAAGAACCGCGTCTACATCTTCGACACGACGATGCGCGACGGCGAGCAGTCGCCCGGCGCCTCGATGAACCTCGAGGAGAAGCTGCGCATCGCCGCGGTGCTGGAAGAGATGGGCGTCGACATCATCGAGGCCGGCTTCCCGATCGCCTCCCAGGGCGACTTCGACGCGGTCAAGGCGATCGCCGGCACGGTAACGGAATCCACCGTCGCCGGCCTGGCGCGCGCCGGCAGGAAGGACATCGACCGGGCCTGGGAGGCGCTGAAAGGCGCCCGGCGGGCGCGCATCCACACCTTCCTCAGCACCAGCCCGCTGCACATGAAATACAAGCTTCAGATGGAACCCGAGGCGGTGCACCAGGCGATCATCGACAGCGTCGCCTACGCGCGCAACCTGTGCGACGACGTGGAGTGGTCGCCCGAGGACGGGTCGCGCACCGAGCACGATTTCCTGTGCCGCTGCGTCGAGAGCGCGATCAAGTCGGGCGCGCGCACCATCAACATCCCGGATACGGTCGGCTATGCCGTGCCCGAGGAGTTCGCGGCGCTGATCCAGATGCTGATGAACCGCGTGCCCAACATCGACAAGGCGATCGTGTCGGTCCACTGCCACAACGACCTGGGCCTCGCCGTGGCCAATTCGCTGGCCGCGGTCGGCGCTGGCGCGCGGCAGGTGGAATGCACCATCAACGGCCTGGGCGAGCGCGCTGGCAACGCGGCGCTGGAGGAAGTGGTGATGGCGCTGCGCACACGTCCCGACAAGATGCCCTATACCTGCGGCATCCGGACCGAGCACATCACCAAGGCCTCGCACCTGGTATCCACCATCACCGGCTTCCCGGTGCAGCCGAACAAGGCCATCGTCGGCGCCAACGCCTTCGCGCACGAGTCGGGAATCCACCAGGACGGCATGCTGAAACATGCCGGCACCTACGAGATCATGACGCCGGAGTCGGTCGGGCTGAACCGGTCGACGCTGGTGATGGGCAAGCATTCCGGCCGCCACGCCTTCAAGGCCAAGCTCAAGGAGCTCGGCTTCCAGCTCGGCGACAATGCGCTGGAGGACGCCTTCAAGCGCTTCAAGGACGTCGCCGACCGCAAGAAGAACGTCTACGACGACGACATCGTCGCCCTGGTCGAGGACGAGGTGGTGCGCAGCCACGAGCGCCTGCGCTTCGTGGCGCTGCAGGTGGTCTGCGGCTCGCGTGGGCCGCAGATGGCCGATTTGGAACTCGAGGTCGACGGCACGCTGCACAACGTCCAGGCGCGCGGCGATGGGCCCGTGGACGCCACCTTCAACGCGATCAAGAAGCTGGTGCCGCACCAGGCCGTGCTGGCGCTCTACCAGGTCCACGCCGTCACCGAGGGCACCGACGCCCAGGCCATGGTGACCGTGCGCCTGGTCGAGAACGGCAAGTCGGTCAACGGCCAGGGGTCGGACACCGATACGCTTGTTGCGTCAGCCCGGGCCTATATCCACGCCCTCAACAAGCTCCTGACCAAGCGCGAGCGCACGGCGCCGGCCGCCCTGTCGGCGTGATCCGACCCGCGCGCGCGGCCTGGGGCAAAACGGGAACACGAAACCGACCTTTGCCACGGTCGCGCGGCTTGAAACCTTGGGGCCACGCGCGTAACCATTTGCGGCTTGGCCGGCCCGGCCGCTTGGGGCCGGCATTTTTTCCGGGGCGGTAGCGGGCCGCCCCCAACGACAATGCCAAACGGGATGTAGCACGGATGTTCTCGCGGTTGCTCGGCATGCTGTCCGCCGACATGGCGATCGATTTGGGTACGGCAAACACGCTGGTCTATGTGAAGGGGCGCGGGATCGTCCTCAACGAGCCCTCGGTGGTGGCGATCCACACGGGCAAGAGTGGCAAGCGGCAGGTGCTGGCGGTCGGCGACGAGGCCAAGATGATGCTGGGCAAGACCCCGGGCAACATCACCGCCATCCGCCCCTTGCGCGACGGCGTCATCGCCGACTTCGAAGTCGCCGAGGAGATGATCAAGCACTTCATCCGCAAGGTGCACAACCGGCGCAGCTTCGCGAGCCCGCAGGTCATCATCTGCGTCCCCTCGGGCTCGACTGCGGTCGAGCGCCGCGCGATCCAGGAATCGGCCGAGGCCGCCGGCGCGCGCCGCGTGTTCCTGATCGAGGAGCCGATGGCGGCCGCGATCGGCGCCGGCCTGCCGGTGACCGAGCCGACCGGCTCGATGGTGGTCGACATCGGCGGCGGGACGACCGAGGTCGCCGTGCTGTCGCTCGGCGGCATCGTCTACTCGCGCTCGGTGCGCGTGGGCGGCGACAAGATGGACGAGGCGATCATCGCCTATATCCGCCGCAACCATAACCTGCTGGTCGGCGAAAGCTCGGCCGAGCGGATCAAGAAGGGGATCGGCTCGGCCTGCCCGCCGCAGGAGGGCGAGGGCCAGACCATGGAGGTCAAGGGCCGCGACCTGATGAACGGCGTGCCGAAGGAGCTGACGCTCAGCGAGCGCCAGATCGCCGAGAGCCTGGCCGAGCCCGTGGGCGCGATCATCGAGGCGGTGAAGGTGGCGCTGGAGCACACCGCGCCCGAGCTCGCCGCCGACATCGTCGACAAGGGCATCGTGCTCACTGGCGGCGGCGCGCTGCTTGGCAATCTCGACCTGGTGCTGCGCCACGCCACCGGCCTGCCGGTCTCGATCGCCGACGACCCGCTGTCCTGCGTCGCGCTCGGCACCGGCCGCTGCCTCGAGGAAATGAAGACGCTGAAGAGCGTCCTCATCAGCATGTACTAAGCAAGGGGATCTGGAAGAACCATGGCATCCGCGATCAAGCGCACCGGCAATTTCGAGGTCCTGCACGAGGTCGTCGAGCACGGCGACACGATCTACTTCGCCGGGCTCGTTTCCGAGGACCTGAAGCTCGACATGGCCGGGCAGACCAAGGACGTGCTCAGCCAGCTCGACACGCTCTTGAAGACCCACGGCTCGTCGCGCGACCGCGTGCTGACCGCGCTGATCTTCATCCCCGACATGAACCTGAAGCCGGCGATGAACAAGGTGTGGAAGGAGTTCTTCCCCTCCGCCGCCCTGCCCACGCGCGCCACGATCGGCGTGAAGGACCTGGGCGAGAACGTGCTGCTGGAAGTGGTCTTCACCGCCGCGAAGGGGTGACCTAGCGGCCGACCGCCCGCCGCACCAGGGCCAGCAGATCGCGCTCGATCGTTTCCGGACGCCCCGCGAGCGCCCAGGCCGCCAGCACCGTGCCGATGAAGGCGGCCGCGCCCGAGGCGATGCTGGCGATCAGGCGCAGGGCCGGCAGCCAGTCGGACGCGGCGGCTTCGACGCTCGCCACGGCCAGGGCCATCGCCACGACGGCAATCGCCGGACGCCACAGGCTGGCGAGGATCGTGGCGGCGGACAGATGGGCGACCCGGGCGAAGATTGCCAGGCTTCCGACCAGCAGGATCGCCACGACGACGAGTCGTCCCATCGCCACGTCGACCAGTTCGTGGCTTGCCGCGAGAGGCGTCAGCACCGCGGCCAGCAGGATCACCTGGGCGATGGTGATGTAGGCGGCGAGGCGCGGCCGGCCCATCGCGATCAGGAAGGCATAGAGCGGGTAGATCAGGGCGAAGGCGCCACAGGACGGCGCCAGCACCCGCATCAGCGCCGCGCTCTCGGCCCATTGCGGCCCCAGGATCACCAGCACCGCGTCCTCGGCCACCAGCGACGCGCCGGCGCCGATCGCGAAGGCAAGCAGCGCCACCGCCGAGAACACCTTGGCGAAGACGCGCGCGAGCGCTGCCGCGTCGTCCTGGATCTTCACATAGGCCGGCATCAGCACGCGCGCCAAGGGCTGCGACAGCTCGACCAGCGGCGAGCCGGC